>JBDTPK010000012.1:0-17432 GCA_039932735.1 Nitrospirota bacterium | reverse complement strand
GTGGATGGGTGATTTTTGGGCTGCACCTGTCTAGCACCTGGGTCCTACGTCTTATAATCTGTTGATCCTGTCTCATCTGAGTATCTTTTTCCTTCAAGGAGCTAGCTTGCGTAGCCCAGATCATGATCGCTGGGGAGCCAAAGATAGAATTTTCCCCGCCAGAATTCGCCGCCTTGCCTTTCAGTTTCCGATCTAGGTAAGATGCGAGAATTTCAAGGCCATTTGCCTGAACAGGAGTGGTGTGTCACGAGAGCTTTCGCTCGCGGAAATCTTCCAGCTGGGCTACTACTGGGAGACGAAAATCCTGCTGACGGCTGTCAGTTTGGATGTGTTTTCTGCATTGGATGGAAAGCGGAACACACTCTCCGAAGTGGCCGATCGTCTCCGTGCTCATGAGCCGACGCTGGGATTGCTGCTGAATGCCCTGGTTGCGATGCGCCTGTTGGAGAAGGAGGAGGATTCTTATAGGAATTCGACTGCAGCGGCTACGAATCTTTCCCGCAACTCCGCACAATATATAGGACATCTCTTGCTGCTGCACGATGCGGAATGGAAAAACTGGGGAAAATTGGAACAGACAATTCGTACGGGACAGCGATCGGTCGACCGGCACGTCTTTGAGACCGACCCTGAGCTAGGCAGCAACGTACTGGCGGTCCTTCATAGGATTGGGCAGCAGAGCGGACCGGATCTGGCCAAACGATTGCAATTGAGTGGGCCGGTGCGACTCCTGGATTTGGGAGGTGGAGCCGGCACGAATGCCATCGCCTTCTGTCAAACCTATCCAGACCTGACTGCCGCGGTGTTTGATTTGCCTCCGACGCTCCGACTCACAGAACGAACGGTGAAAGACGCTGGATTGGAATCGAGGATTAGGTTGTGTCCCGGCGACTTTAACAAAGATGAATTGGGTGGACCCTACGATGTCGCCCTGATGTCCGACATCCTGCACTATCAAGATTTTTCGACGAACGCATCGTTGGTGAAGAGGGTTTGGTCTCATTTGGCGCCAGATGGGCGGCTGGTCATCAAGGACCGATTTTTAAATGAGGCAGGAACCGGACCGGCCTGGACCACCGCGTTTGCCGTTCACATTCTGGTGAACACAGAAAGAGGCGGTTGCTACAAGACAGCAGATGCGATTCAGTGGATGAGGGAAGCCGGTTTCTCAAAGGTCACAGAGTTGGAACCGTCAGCAGTCGTGCAGGGAAGCAAGTCGCGTGAAGCGTGAAACGTGAAACGTGAAACGTCCGAATCCGGACACGAACGACGTTTCACGCTTCACGAACTACGAGGAGTTGAATGTTTGAATGGCTGAAAGAGCCGGGATTTTTTGGCACCCACGCCACGGTCGGGGCTGATATGAGCCAGCTCATGGCGACGTTCTTTACGGGGCTCTTCGTCATCGGTTGGATTCAGGCGAAGAGACATCGAACGGACGCGCATCACTGGATGATGTTTGGGGGGATGATCGCCATGTTGGCGTTCTTCATCAGCTACTATTTATTTCGACAATTAGGCGTGTTGGCGTTTGAAGGGAAGGAAGGCTTCGGTGGGTCGCAAGCCCTCTACGATTATGTCTTCATTCCCGTGTTGATCGTGCACATCACGTTGGTCATTCTCGGATTGGTCATGGCGATCTATATGATCGTGCTGGGCTTTCGTGCACAACAAGTGGTCGATGGAGTCCGATCGCTCAAGGAGGTGTTGCTGCTTACGACGTGGAGAAAGATCGGAGTAATCTTTGGTACCTTGACCGCACTGATTGTCCTGTTGTTCTTATCGCGCATCGCGACCGCCGATTTTTCAATGCGGAAATTTGAAGTGTATCTCGGTTTGTTGACTGTGATCGCTGTCGTGTTTTCGGTTGAGATGACGATCCAACGGATCTGGCCGAACGGCGCGCGTCGCCATCGGGCGCTCGGCCTGTTCACGATGGTCGTTTATTGTGTCCTCTTCGTGACCGGGACCACCACCTACACCATGCTCTATCTCTTGTATCCTGGCAAGATCGGATAAGTGATGGGTCATTTGTGATGAGTGATGCGCACATAATGCGGAGAAGATAGATGGTCGCGCACTCCGAGACGTTTCACGTTTCACGTTTCACGTTTCACGGTATTTCACCATGCTGACCTGTGGCTGTGGTCGTTGGATGCATACCGAGGGAGTTGAAGAACGTCTGTACGGGGATGAGATGCCCCAGTGGTTCATTCGGGCGGAATGTCGTGGCTGTGGCTTAAAAGTCGGGGTCGATGTTCCTGCAGGTCAAGCAGGCGGGCTTGTCGATCGGACGATGTGGACCGATGATGCGATCCATCGGTTGGATCGCATGCCTCCATATCTTGCCCCGCTCGTGCGCGGTGAAGTCGAGCAGGATATGCGGGTGAGAGGGGAACGGGTTGTCACGTACGACATCGTGTTCCGTCCAAGGACGGGCGAGTGCATCGAGTGGGAGCCTGAAGCGGAACGTCGATTGGATAAAGTGCCGGCACCGGTGCGCGCCATGGCGCGCATCGAATTAGAGCGGACAGCGGCAGATCGCGGCGGCACGCGTATTACCGTCGAACTGATGGAAGAAGTGAAGGCGCGCTATTTCGGGATGGGCGCACAGAAGGCGTAACCGGTAAGACGTGAAACGTACAACGAAAAGAGCCTCCGCCGTTTCACGTTTCACGTTTCACGTCTAGCGAGCCAACTATGTTGCATCGAATGGCGTTACGAGTGCTGCCCAGCCTCAGTCTGGCTGTAACAGAGAACTCTGTGCGAAAGAAAAAGCGGATCGTCATGTTTGTCCCTGGATTGGTGGCGTTCGCGGTCTACCGGTTGGCCAAGTTGTTGTTGCCACTTTCAGAGCCTGTTGTGTTATTGGCAGTCAGCGGAATGGTCTCGTTGGTGACGGCATTACTAGCCTATCGCGTCGGTCGGGCCACTGCATGGAGAAGGATCGTGAGCGAGGACGGGAGTCGTGTACTTCTTTGGCTCGGCGGCTGGATTGGATTCGTGTATGGAGTCCAGTTGTCTCTATTGGTCTTGGCGTTACTCTGGCTCGTTGGGTATGACTATCTCAAACACCCGGATGGGCCAGCTATGATGGCCATCATTATTGCCTGTACCTCTGTCGCGCGGGATGCGTTCGAGATTGGTCACGTACGGAAAATGGCCTTTATGGGCCGCCCGTTTCCGACATTTCCAGACGGGGCGGCTCTCCGTACGATGGTGGGCAGTCATGCAATGAAGTTCGGTCCCTGGGTCTCAGTCGGACTCACCGTCGGTGCGCTGGGTGCGTCGCTGGGACACTTGGTCGAGGCGAATCAGATTGCAGCCCTCATTCAGGTCTCGGTTGTGGCGGTGTTGGGGGGCGGGGTCGCGCTTTGTGCCTATTTGGGTGGACTTCGTCCACAGACGTCATGGACCCAAGGGCTTGTGCAGACCAAGGCGGGCGAGTTGCTCAAATATTGGTGGTGGCCGGGAATCTCTTTCGCCGCGACATACTATCTCGTGGCAGCAGGATGCGTGATTTTTGTCTTGAGACAGCCTGGAATTCCCACAGCCTATGCTATGGCCAGCGGCGGATTCGTGACCGGCATGATGGCGCTGTATTGTTATTATCTCGGGTTTCGCCGGCAAGTAGAAGAACAACAGGGACATAACATGTCGAGTGCCTTACTCCGATGTCCCTTCGTCATGGGAATTCTTGGCAAGTCAACTGGTGCAGATGTTTCAATGACGGCTGGTTCCAGCTCGAAGGTTTAATCAGGATGTTCGCAGTGTTCTCAGGAATCGTGAAACGTAAGACTACCAAGGGCTCTTCCTCTGAAACCTTTCACGTTTTACCTTTCACTTTTCACGAATGACGCGGGTAGCCTGCTAAGAGAATGGCATGAAGAAGAAGCCGTATAGAGTCATCGGGTATTTGGTCCTGCTGTTGGCTGTTCTCGCGGCATTGGGGATTGGCTGGGGTCTTCAGAGCCAATCCTTTGCCGAGGATGCCACCGATCTGTATTTCAAGACACCAGGGATTCCCGATGGGCCGTCGGCTCCTTCCCCCCAGGAGACGGTCTACTCACGCATGGGGTCGTTGGACAGTCGATTGATTGTGTGGTTCATCACCCAGCTCCACACGTATTTCGGAGGGTTTGTTCTCGCGTTGCCGATTTTTTGTGTGTTGCTGGAATTTCTTGGGATCAGGAGCAAAAAACCCGAACTCGCACTTCGCTATGACGGCCTTGCGCGTGATTTGGCAAAAGTCGCCCTCCTTGCCCTGTCGGTCACGGCGGTGGTCGGGAGTATTATGCTGGGGATCTTTCTCTATTTCTATCCCAGCTTCATGAGATACATGGGCGGGACGTTCAAAACCTTTATGCCGGTCTACGCGTTCGTCTTCCTCGGAGAATCGCTGCTGCTCATCACTTATTACTATAGTTGGAACAGGCTGATTACTCCGGCTTCAAAGTGGGCGCATGCATCGATCGGCCTATTGTCGAATCTGTTTGGGACAGCGCTCCTGCTCTTGGCAAACGCCTGGTCTGCCTTCATGATGGCGCCTGCGGGTGTCGATGCCCAAGGAAGATTTTTGGGGAACGGATGGCATTTGCTCCATTCGGCTTTGTGGAATCCCTTGAATGTCCATCGCTTCCTGGCGAACATTATGTCCGGTGGCGCGGTCGTGATGGCCTACGCCTGCTATCGATTTTTTACCAGTAAGACCGAAAAAGAGAGCGCCTATTTCGACTGGGTTGGGCATATCTTCTTATTTGTCACGGTCATCGCATTGTTACCGATGCCCTTTGCCGGCTATTGGCTGATGCGGTCGGTCTACGCCTTCAGCCAGAGTATGGGTGTGACGATGATGGGTGGGCTACTCACCTGGCTCTTTGTCGTGCAGGCCGTCTTGATTGGCGTCCTCTTCCTCGGGGTCAACTTTTACCTCTGGCAGAGCATGGCGCGCCTTAAAGGGGGGGAACGGTATCAACCCTACTACCAAGTATTGCTTTCGGTGTTCATGGTGGCGTTGTTTATTTGGCTGACGCCACACACCGTCTGGATGTCGGCCGGTGAGGTCAAAGCGGTGGGCGGGGCGTCACATCCCGTGGTCGGCAACTATGGCGTGATGTCGGCAAAGAACGGCGCGGTCAACATCATGATTCTTGTGACCACCATGAGCTTCCTGTATTACCGACGCGCCAATCGAACGATGGTTGTGTCCTGGGTCACGAAAGGAAATATCCTCATCGGCGCGCTGTTCTTCTTGGGGGCGCTCAACATTATCTGGCTCTCAGTGTATGGTTACTATCTGCCGGCGAAGCTCCGCGTCGGGCTATCGTCACCGCAGGCGGCAACCACGTTGACGGTCCTTGTGGTCGGGATCGTCATCAATCGCATGATGCTCAAAGGGGCGGTCATTCATGGGCCGGTCCAGTGGGGAAAGATTTCACTCAGGGGCATGGCGGGCTTGTTCGGATTAGCTGCGGCATTCACGTGGGTCATGGGTCTCATGGGCTACATCCGTTCCTCCGGACGGTTGGCATGGCATGTGAGTGAGCTGATGGCCGATGTCTCTCCCTGGGCCTTTACACCGGACTTCGCATTTGCGGCGAAGATGGTGACCCTCAACATGATGGTGTTTTGGGGAGCGGTGCTCGCCCTCTTCTGGATGTGTCAGCGTAATCAGTCGTCGCCGATGGGCGAAGAGTTGGCCGATGAAAAGACGAGGGTGTTGGCGCCGTCGTCGTCGCAAGAGGCATGAAAATCAAAAGAGGTGGGAGTATGAAGCAAGGGGCGATGATCTGGAGATCTCTCGCGGTTGGGCTGGTGGTCTGTGGAAGCCTTGTGATGCAGAGCGCGGCCATGGCCCAAGGACAATCCATAGTCCTGGAGGATTTCCAGGCGAAAGACGCGGAAGGATTCCCCTTGAATTGGGAGCATGAAAACCAACGAAGCCAGTCCAAGGGGCGGGATGCCTATAAGGTCCAGACGGAGGACGATGTGAACTTTCTGTCGGCCAAGGATGCAGGGCAGAGGGTCAAGAAAAAGAAGATCGATTGGGACCCGAAGGCCTTCCCCATCCTCACCTGGCGCTGGCGCCTGCAAAAAGCTGCGACGGACGCGGCTGAGCCGATTGCGGCGATCTATGCCTCGCTGGATACTGACCTGCTGTTTATTCCTGTGTTTACAAAGTATGTCTGGAGTGCCACGAAGCCCGAGGGTACGCTGACCGAAGGCGGGATCTTCAGCGGCTCGGAGATCGTGGTGCAAAGCGGCACGAAAGCGGTCGGCCAGTGGTTTGAAGAACGCGTGAATGTGTACGAAGATTTCAAACGGATTCACAAGCATGAGCCGGCTGCCAAGGCCTGGGGCATCTCGATTATTGCCGCTTCCGGTGTAGAGATTGATTTTGGTTCGATGGTGGCGAGCGACGGACGCTAGAGAAATGGACTGTCAGCATGGCCAAGTCAGGCACGGAGCAAGCTGTGACCGTACGGGCGGTGGATATCCTCCTCGGCGTGGCCGTGATGGGAACCGTTGGGACGCTCATCGGGGTCATTATGGGCGGCGAGATCATGCTGTTCGCGAGTGGGGCTGGGCTAGTGCTCGGCGGAGTTATCGGGTTTATGGGTGGGCGGCGTTTCCTGGCAAGTATTTTGGTGGGCACGCTGTTGGGGGGGGGTCTTGCCTGGCTCATTGCCGGTACGGAACGGATATCCGTGGGCGCTGGGGCCGGTGCCGCCATGGGTGGATTTCTCGGTGTGCAGATTTCGATGTTGCTAGATATGCGCGCAGCAAAGAAGAAGGATGCAGCCGGAGGGGTATGAGGCGCGATGGAAAGTAAGGGAGTGCTCATCGGTTCGATTGTGTTTGTCTTTGGGGCATTCGCCCTGATGATTAGCTTGTTTGTCTATGAGTCCTACAAGGCGGAGCAGATGAAGGCGTTGGCATTGACGATCAAGGCCGAGGCTCGACCTGCGCCGAGCAGTGCACCCGCGCTGGATTATTCCATGTATAAAGCGAAGATCGGCGATGAAGGGCGGGACATGGTGCAGGTTCCTGAAGGCCCGTTCATCATGGGTAGCAAAGATGGCGACCCGGATGAGGTGCCGGAGCGGCAAGTGTTTTTAAGCGCGTTCTATATTGATAAGAAAGAAGTCTCGCAAGAGGAGTATGCTCGGTTTACCAAAATGACCAAGCGGCCGCTGCCCAGGATCGAAGTGTTTGAGGACGATCAATCGAAGCTCCTGAAGCCCGAGTTTGCCGCGATGAGCATGGCGTGGGAGGAGGCGGCGGCCTATTGCAAATGGGCGGGAAAGCGCCTTCCGACGGAAGCAGAATGGGAAAAGGCCGGCCGTGGTGAGGGAAAGCGGAAATACGCATGGGGCGACACCATGAAGAATGGTCTCGTCAACGCCAATCTGGATGGGAGTGAAGATGGATATCGGTATCTCGCGCCTCCTGGATCATTTGAAGCCGGCCGAAGCCCCTATGGAATCTATGACATGACCGGGAACGTCGCGGAGTGGGTTGCAGACTCCTATGACGAGCATTATTATCAGAAGGCACCCTATCGTGATCCGAAAGGGCCTGACAGTGTGGATTTAAAAGTTGTGCGAGGAGGGTCATGGCGCGAGACCGAGCATAACGCTCGGCTTTCCAAGCGATTTGCCGCAAAGCGTTGGCGGACGGATATTACGATCGGGTTTCGCTGTGCGAGCGATATGGAGACGAGCGACAGTCCTGCGGCGTCATAACTACCATGCTAGAAACAAAGTTCAAGGTCATGTTTCTTCTTGCTGTTCTTGCGTTTGCTGCGATCCCAATCATGGGAATCCTGCGCGGTACCACGCTGACCCCGTTTGAAGAGTCTCAAAATAGTTCCACAGATTCAACCCCATCGGTGCCGCTCACTCCTGATGAAGTTTCTCGTGAAGAGCCGGTTCCGGAAGAAATGATTTCGATTCCGGCAGGACCCTTCATCCGTGGGACTAATGAAGGTGGGTTCGATGAGCGGCCGCAACGCACGTTGGTGCTGGATGCGTTTGCCATTGATCGCTATGAAACGACCAACTTTCAGTACCAGCAATTTGTCGATGTGACCGGGCATCGCAAGTCCGGCCCGCCTGCTCGCTACGCCAAGAACATGAGCAAGATGCGCGGCGTGAATCAGCCGGTGGTCTACGTGTCATGGGAAGATGCCGAGACCTATTGCCGTTGGAAAGGGAGGCGGCTTCCAACCGAGGCGGAGTGGGAAAAAGCCATGCGAGGATCAGATGGACGCCTGTGGCCTTGGGGTAATGTGGATCAGCCCAACGGGGCGAATTGGGCCAGGGTGCAGGATGGCCATGAAGTATCCGCGTCAGTCGGATCGGTTCCGACCGATAAGAGCCCCTATGGTGTCATGGATGGTGCAGGTAATGTCATGGAGTGGGTGGCCGACTGGTATGGGGAGCGCTACTTCGAAGAGGCTCCAGAAAAGAACCCACAGAGCCAGGATAAAGGTGTATTTCGGGTGCTTCGTGGGGGCGGGTATGCGACCACGGGATCCGATATTCGTATCACCAGTCGGAGCAAGCTGGTTGCGGACTTTCGTGATGAAACAATCGGGTTCCGCTGTGCGGTTTCTGGTGAAAAACTAGAAAAAACTACCGTGAAAAACTCTGCGAAACCTATAAGAAATCAAAGTAGTAGAGAATGAGAAACACGGCCACAAGTATATTGACAACCATTCCGACCAAAACTATAATGTCGAACACTTTTGATTTTCTTTTCATCAAATTTCCTCTGATTATTCGTGTGCGAGAAGGAATTTTGAATAACATACGATTAACTGTGTGTCAATAAAGTCGCTGAGCGAATTCGGGACTTTTGCAGCATCAGGAGAGAAGGAGACACGATGGACACGGCAGCGCCGGATAGCGAAGTAAAAGTCAGAGTCGGCAAGATGATTTTCTACATCACCTGTGCAGTGGGTTTGTGGTTTTTCTACTGGTTCGCTGGAATCCAGTGCCCCTGCTAAGTGGGCCACTTCAGCACGAGGATTTTCTTGAACGTCCGAAAGGTCGAGGGAGGGGGTGCGATGGGCATGACAATCGTTTACGTGTTGGTGTCGTTAGTCGTCTGCGTCGCGTACTTTACGGCAGTTGACCACTTTCTGATGGAGTCGCAGGGCCTGGATTACTGGTATCTGTTCCGAAAGTAGAACCTGGTAGTCCTGCTGCTCCGATTCTGGCTTGTGGATAAGGTAATAGAGCGTGAATATTTCTCAGAATGCATCAAGGAGGTATTTCATGGGACGTGTAGCTGGGAAGAAGTTGTTTTCAATCATGGCGCTCTGCGCAATGGTTGGCCTTCTCCTGCTCCCCATCGCCGTATCGCTTCCGTCACTGGCTATGGGCGCAGATGCGCCTGATGAGGTGAAGAAGGAGGGCGAGGCGAAAGTTGAGAAGGGGCGAGACGTCTATTATAAGACGGAGGGTATCGTTGTCGGTGCCCCTGCTCCGAAGACCGTCGATGGGCCGAAAGATTATCCACGGTACAACTTCGAAAGCCGGGTGTTACTCTGGTTCGCCAATCAGCAGCACCTCTACTACGGAAGTTTCGTGCTCGCAGTTCCGATCTTCTGCATGGTGATTGAGTTCATGGGGGTCGTAACCAAAGATAAGGCGATGGCGAAGCGGTATGACAAACTCGCCTATGACTTCATTAAGATCAGCCTGACGGCCTATTCACTGACGGCGATTCTTGGCGGTATCTTGATCTTCACCTTCCTGACGCTCTACCCTGCATTCTTCGGCTACTTATCCAGTATTTTTCGCCCGGTCATGCATATCTATGCGCTGATGTTTGTAGCGGAGAGTGGAACCCTCTACATCTACTACTACGGGTGGGACAAGATGAAAGATGGGTTCCTCAAGTGGATTCACTTGAGCATGTCCGTGGTCTTGAACGTGATCGGCACATTGCTCATGTTCCTGGCGAACTCCTGGATCGGCTTCATGATGTCGCCGGCTGGCGTCGATGAGCAGGGCCGCTATCTCGGGAATATCTGGCACGTCATTCATACCGCCCTCTGGAATCCACTCAACGTACATCGCATTTTGGGGAATATGGCGTTCGGCGGTGGTGTCGTGGCGGCTTACGCGGCGTACAGGTTTTTAGCCTCCAAGACAGATGAGGATCGCGCCCACTATGACTGGATGGGGTATATCGCCATGGCCCTCGGCGTGGCATTCTTGATTCCCTTGCCGTTCGCAGGCTACTGGCTGATGCGAGAGGTGTACGCCTATCGCCAGCAGATGGGAATTACGCTCATGGGTGGGCTCCTGGCCTGGCTCTTCATTATTCAAGCCACCATGATTGGCATTCTCTTCTTGAGCACGAACTATTATCTCTGGCAGGCGCTTGGCAGGATGCGCGGTGCAGAGAAATATCAACGCTACATTAAATATCTCGTCTTCGTTCTCTGTTGCGGCTTTCTGGTGTTTATTACACCTCACACGATCGTCATGACTCCAGCTGAGCTAAAGGCCATGGGAGGACAGCAGCACCCAGTGCTGGGAAACTACGGCGTCATGTCGGCCAAGAACGGTGGAATTAACGTGATTATCACCACCACCATTCTCAGTTTCGTCTGGTATATGCGAGGCAATAAGGTCTCGACGGTATCCTGGTCGAAATTCGGCAACATCTTTATGGGGGTCTTTTTTGGGTGTGCCTATGTGAACATTATATGGCTGGCGATCTATGGGTATTACATACCGGCAAACGTACGGGTGGGTCTGTCAGTGCCACAAGTTGCCACAACACTGTCCTGTCTCTTCTTCATGTTTGCGCTCAATGCCTTCATGATGAAGGGCGCTAAGCAGATGGGGGCGATTGAATGGGGGAAGATCTCTGTTCGATCGCAATATGCGCTGATCATGCTTGCAACGGCCTTTACATGGATGATGGGATTGATGGGGTACATCCGTTCTTCGGTTCGATTGTTTTGGCATGTGAATGAGATCATGCGTGATAACTCGCCCTGGGCCTATACGCATACGGTTGGTTTCGCAGCGAACATGATTTCATTCAATGTACTATTCTTCTGGGTGAGCATCCTATTTGTCTTCTGGCTGGGAAGCCTCGGGATGAAGAAGGCGCCTGTTGAGGAGAAGGCAGGGGTTCCTGGCGGCGCACCGCAGCCGGCTGAGGGTCACTAATCATCTTTAAGGATTTTGGTTGGCGGAGTGGAGGCACGGGATACGCGCCCCCACTCCACCAGAACCGTAGGAGGTTACATCCGTGGGCGATTTAGTAAAGGAAGCTCTAACGATAGGGTGGCCGCTATTTGCGCTTCTCGCCGGTCTTTTCGTGTATTCATTGGTGGCAGCGAAGGATGCTGCTGCCAAGAAGAGTGCAATATTCAAGATTTTTATCGGGACAATCGGTGCCTTCTTGTTGATGGTTGCGATCGCCCACTATGAGGGAAGTTTCTACGAAGCGAACCGGATGCTTCCGGTCTCCTTAGTTATCATCACCGTGACATGCTTCATGATGGGAATCTATTTCCCCAGCCAAGCAGCTCTGCTTAAAATCGGTGGTTTTATGTTCCTGGTCGCAGCGGGTCTATCAGGGTATGGGAATTGGTTGCCGCAAGTAGAAGGTGGATTTCCTCCTGCGGAAGTGAAATTGGATTTTGCTTCCATGTCTTCCCAGCAACTTGCCGATGAAGGTGAGAAGATCATTTTTGGTGGAGTCGGGAAGAACAAAGAACAGGGAGCAGTCGGCAAAGGGCAATGTCCTCTCTGTCACGCCTTCCACGCAGGAATGCTTGGTGAACGTGCTCCCAACTTGCAAGGTCTTCCAGGGCGAGCAGGCAAGGAGCGGTTAGAGGATCCTAAGTATAGCAAGGGAAAGGCGGAAGCCAGAGACTTCGCACAAAAAGAAGCATTCCCTGGGGCTGGGACGGCTGAGAATGGGCAAGAATATATTGCGGAGTCCCACGCCTGCCCGAGTTGTTATGTCGTTGTGGGTTATGGGGTGAAGGGGTCGAACGACAAAGAAAGCCCGATGCCGTCCATTCACAAGCCACCAATCTCGCTGAGCCTTCCTGAATTGGCAGCCGTGGACACCTGGCTCTATCTTCGCGAGGGGGTTGATGCTCCATCCTACGAGGAGATCATTAAATCGTATGAGAAGTTTATTCCCGAAGCTGACCGGCCTAAACAGCAGGAAGAAGTGGCGGGTGTGGCTAGTGCGTTAATGGCAGATGGAAGCGAGACGGTGGATGTGATTTTTCAAAAGGCGACGTGCGTAGCCTGCCATACGATTCCCGGCATTCCAGGAGCGAAGGGGACGATTGGCCCAGTGCTTGAAGAGGGAACGAATGCCCTGCTTCGTATGAAGGATAAAGAATATAAGGGATCAGCCAAGACTGTTCCGGATTACATCATGGAGTCGATCGTCGATCCCAGCGCCTATGTGGTGAAACCATTTCCGGACAATACCATGCCAAAGATATTTGGGCAGAAGTTGAGCGCAGGCGCCATGAAGAAAATTATCGATTATTTGTCTCAGGTGAAGGCGGGAGCGCCGCCACCAAAGATTTCATGATCGTGGCTATTTATCTCTTTTATCGAGTAAACGGAGTTCACCGATGAAAGCATTAATGTCAGTCGCGGCACTTATGGGAGCAGCTGGGATAATCCTGCTCGCTGGAATGACGGTGGGGATCATTCCGTCAAATACCGTGCGCCTGATCGAAGGGTATATGCCGGCTCAAGTGATCTTTGAGCTCACACTGTTTGTGGCGGGATTTGCAGGGATCAGCTATATGATGGCGGCCATGGGAATGGCCTTCCCGCGGTTTTGGCAGGGGATTCTTTTTTGGGCATTCATTCTTCTCTATTTGAAGTATCGCATCTATCCGCCGATTCCATTCAGTGTTCGCGCCATGTATGGGGCGGTCTCCCTTGTGTGCGTTTTCATGTGGGTGTCTGCGAACGAAGAAGATTGGAAGAAGTTCAAACAACCGATCATGAATGTTTTGGATGCCAAGACTGGGGGAAACAGGATATTGCGTTATGCATATCTGGTCATTTTGCCAATCTTGATCGGCGGATTCTCATATAACGCTATGGTTCCTAAATCCGAGGAGCCGATCGAGTTGCGGACCGTCCATCCTGCCCCACCGGCCAGTACCAAGGTGCATGGGAAGACCTATACGCTTCAAACGTCGCAGAATCCCTATCGTGTCAATCCAGAAGGAAAATACGATCAAGATTATAGTAACGCCAATATCGTTGAGCAGGGCATGGGTCGCTTGATGAAGCCGAATGCCAACCCTTGGGATAAGGATGCACAAGGCTATCTCAAGTATGTGCGTGAAGGTGGAGAGATTTTCTATCAGAATTGCCATTTCTGCCATGGCGATAACTTAAACGGACGTGGTCTCCATGCTTTTGCGTTCAATCCGATCCCGGCGAACTTCACTGATCCAGGTACGATTGCTCAATTACAGGAGACATTCATCTTCTGGCGTGTGTCCAAGGGTGGAATCGGCTTGCCGAACGAAGGGTTTCCCTGGGCCTCTGTGATGCCCCCCTGGGAACAGCATCTCACTGTGGACGAAATCTGGAAAGTTGTCTTGTTTGAATATTGGCACACAGGGTATTACCCGAGAACCTGGGATTAGAATTCATTGAGTTTATAGCCAACCTGGATTTATGACATGAGGGAAGCGATGAAGAATTCGTTAAGGCTGAAGGCTGGGGCACTCCTCACGACTGCCTTCGGAGTAATCCTGGTCTCCGGAATCACAGGAGGTTTGACATTTGCCCAAGATGCGATTCCCGCGGGCTTTAAAAAGGGCGGATTAGCGCCTGAGGCTCCTGCCGACATGATCGAGGCAGGAAAGCGGGTTTACTTCACAAAGTGTGTCTGGTGTCACGGGGTCGATGGCGCAGGTGATGGGCCCGGTGCCGATCGTCTCTGGCCGCGTCCCCGCAACTTTAACCAAGGGACGTTCAAGATTCGGCACACGGCCAGCGGTGAGTTGCCATTATTCGATGCCAAGAAGCCAGTTGCCGGCCAGAACGATCTATTTGATACTGTAACGCACGGTCTGCCGGGTTCAGCCATGCCCTCATGGGAAGGCATTCTGACGGAAGAGCAACGGCTCCAAGTGTTGTCATTCGTCACCACCCAGCTTGTGAAAGATCGAAAATTTACGGACAAGGAGTCAGAGAGCCAAACTATTTTGCAGCTGGCCGATTTGAAGCCGATTCCTGCGACAGAGGAGAGTCTGAAAAGAGGAGGCGAGCTTGTTGTCGAGAAGAAATGTGTCGAGTGTCATGGTGTTGATGGACGTGGCGACGGCAATGCGTTCAACCTTAAAGATGACTGGGGTTTTTCGATACAGCCGGCCGATTGGCACAAGTGTTGGAATTTCAGAGGCAGCCGGCAAGATCCCTATAACGTTAAGAACATCTTCCGAACGTTTTCGACCGGAGTCAACGGCACGCCAATGCCCTCCTTTGCCGACAATACCACTGTCGAGGAACGGTGGCACATTGCCAACTTTGTGAATTCGCTCTGTGAACGCGAGGCAGATGGAACGCCCCTCTCGATTGATCGGTTGACAGACAAGCCCAAGGTCAACTTTGTGCTGTCCTCCGGAGTGATTCTGGAAGGGGGAGAGATTCCAGCAGATCCGGAAAGTGAACTCTGGCAGAAGCGGGCTAGGCGGATCATCGCGATGGGCGGTCAGATCACCCATAAGCCAAGAAACTTCGTGAACCGGATCGACGATATCTGGGTGAAATCGTTATACAACGACACGCACATCGCATTCATGTTCCAGTGGGACGACCGTACGAAGAGCGTCGCAGAAGGAAAGTTGCCCTGGCCTCCGACTTCAGTCAATATCGATGTGAAGGAGCAAGATCCGAAGACTGGAGAAGAAGGTTCTATTGCAATGCATCAGAATAACTATACGGTCTACAACGATGCGGTCGCCATTCAAACTGCCGTGAAGTGGAAGGATCTTCCTGCACCGGTTAAGCCGAGGTATCTTTTCGGCAGCAACGAACAGTACCCAGTCGACATTATGAAATGGGAGGCTGATGGATCACTTCGCGCTTTCAAAGGTACAGGATGGGATCAGGATTTCGAAGAGCGTGACAACTTCGAAGAGAGCAGCAAATTACTTTTTTCTGAGTGGAAGAATGGCCGATGGACGGTGATCATTCAGCGGCCCTTGGGGAACAAGAAGGATCAGGATTACGACGAAGATACCTTCTTTGAAATGGGGCAATATATTCCCACGGTGTTCTTTGCTTGGGACGGGCACAATGGCGACGCAGGGAGGAAGATGGCTGTTTCGGCTTTTTACTATACCTTCCTGGAGCCTCCCACACCGCGCGAAGCCTATATTTATCCGATCGTGATTGCGTTTAGCGTGGTCCTTCTGGAAGGTTGGGTGCTGACGAGGCGATCGAACAAGCGGAAGGCAAAAGCCCTCTAAGGCTCAATCTGAGCTGAGGGAGTCTGAAGCATTAGAGAGGGGGTGGGGGAACCCACCCCCTCTTTCTTTTTGACCTCCTGCTCTAAGGAATCATGGCGAATGATGTGACCGGCATCCTTCTCGCCGGGGGGAAAAGCCGAAGAATGGGCGAAGATAAACGGCACCTCCTTGTGGGAGAACAGACTCTCCTTGAACGAGGACTGGCGGTACTTCGCACAATTTTCCAGGAGGTACTAGTCGTGATTGCGCAGGACAGTGACCCGCTTGGTGTTGATGCCAGAGTGGTGCGAGACCTGGTGGCTGATTGCGGCAGTCTCGGAGGGCTGTATACCGGGCTCATGCAGGCAACAACACCTCGCATATTCGTTGTCGCTTGCGACATGCCGTTTTTGGATCAGATGGTCATCGCTCAGTTCATGAGTCGAGGACACAATGCAGATATTGTGATGGCGAAACTTGAAGGGCGTCTACATCCGATGCATGCGTTGTATGGCAAGCAATGCGTGCCGGTCTTGGAACAGATGATTCTGGCACGACAGCTCAAAATTCAAGAGATTGTCTCGAAAGCCTCCCTTCGGGTGCATTATGTCACTGGGGCGGATTTGCTCACCATCGACCCATCCGGGCGTTCCTTTTACAACGTGAATACGCTGACGGATCTTGAGGCGGCGCGGTCCTTGCTGCCTCGGATCCCTCCCTCAGGATAGCCGTCATGCGCGTCCCGAGAAGAACGATCGTGATGATCCATCCAGGCGGCCTTGGCGATGTGCTTTTGGCGGTCCCGACTATGGTGCGGTTGCGGACCCGATTTCCCAACCATCAGTTGGTTCTCTGTGCAGGGGACCAGATTGCAAGGTTACTCCACGCATGCTGCATCGTGGATGCGTGGATGTCTGTACAAGGGCGAGCCTGTGCAGACTTGTTCTCCGGTATAGACTCGGTCAGGGGTCATGTTCCGACATGGTTGGAGAATAGTGATCTTGTCATTGCCTGGATGCAGGATCGTGATGGTACGCTCAATGAGACACTCAAGACAGTCGGGGTGCGAGAGGTGATCGTGAAGTCTCCGTTCTCGACCGAAATTCAGGCGACACATCAAGGTGACCGATTTTTTGAAACGATCAATGAGGTGCCGTCTGACGGGGAAGGAGACGCTCTGTTTACGGTTGCGGAACCGCTCCTGCATCTCGGACGTGCCTGTCTTGAAGTGGCAGGTTTCTCAACCGAACAGCCTCTTGTCGTCATCCATCCTGGGAGTGGGAGCGCCCATAAGTGTGTGGCACCTGAGACCCTTGCGACCGTAATTACTGCGCTGCAGATTTCTGGGGCGATTCCGATGGTTCTAGAAGGGCCGGCAGATCGGGAGCCGGTTGAGCGTCTGCTTCAATCATGCGTGAACCCACCGACTCTCCTGAAGAGACTCGATCTTTTTACCGTCGCTGGACTGCTCGCACAGGCACAGCTCTTTGTCGGACAGGATTCTGGAATTACACATATGGCGGGGTTGATAGGAGTGAAGACGTTTGCTCTGTTTGGACCGACTGATCCCGCTCGCTGGGCTCCCCGTGGCGCCCACGTGAGCGTGGTGCAGGGCATACCCTGTCATTGCCGATCATGGGGTGAAGTCAGTCGGTGCGAGAACAAACCTTGTCTCGAAATTCCGCAGGACCATCTTGTGGCACTCTGTCTAGCGCACTTCAAGGATGCCGCGATCCGACAGAGAATTTCTTCCGGCAGCCTTGTCACTGACCACCCCGTATGCTAGAGTGCCCATTTCGTTTTCCCTTTCATTGCTGTGGACTTAGGAGTTTTTCTTGTCAAGAGGGGTCGTGCAGGAAAAGGTCACCAACGCGCTTCTTGGAGCGCTCAATGGGGCCAAAAAAAAGGGCCAACTGAAGACGGAAGCCTGGCCTCAGCTGAGTCTGGATGCTCC
>JBDTPK010000011.1:0-18398 GCA_039932735.1 Nitrospirota bacterium | reverse complement strand
GAGCAGTCTGCAAAACTGCGATGCAGCGGTTCGACCCCGCTCGGCGCCTCCAATCCAATCTTCGCTCGTGCCGCTGGCCTCTTTTTCTCGGTATCGTAATCAGGGTCATCGGATAAACCCATCCAGTGCTTCTCTTCCTGCCCCATGCGCGTCTCGAATTCCTTGCTAGGCACTCTTCTGTCGGGCGCTCTCCTTCTCGGAGCCATCCTCCGGGCCACGGCTTGTTGGATCCTCGTCACTGCGGCAAGGTCGCCATTGGCTGATGGAGGAGTTCAAAGGCAATCAACGATCCCTTCTTTTTTCCTCCTCCAAACGGACAAGCCATCTTATTCCGAAGACGAGCGCGTCCCCTCAGCCCAAGCAAAGACCTTTGCTCTCCCAGTCGGTTCGAAGGCACCTCCGCTTCGCGATCCTCAATTTAACTGAACAGCCAACATTCAGAGACACACTTCCGATGAAGCCTCTAGCAATGAATCGATGAGGGTTGGGGCTGGTCTAGCATGGATGCGGGCGGAAATTGACGGGCGGTGGGACCAGGTGTTAGAATCCGCAACGATTACAACCTACTAGTCCGGTGGCTGACCGCCGCCGTTACCGATATAGATTGAAAAGAAAGAGAGAAAGGAATGGCTGTTCCACTTTCCCAGATGGCAACTGTCACGAAGTATGTGCTCACCCAGAAGCTGCGCGGGGTGAAGCGGTATCCGCTCGTGCTGATGTTGGAGCCGCTCTTCCGATGCAATTTGGCCTGCGCCGGCTGCGGGAAGATTCAATATCCTGATCATGTGCTGGATAAGCGGCTTACGGTTGAACAGTGTTTGGCCGCGGCTGTGGAATGTGGCGCCCCGATCGTGAGCATTCCAGGCGGCGAACCGATGATCCATCCTGAGATGCCCAAGATTGTCCGTGGGCTGGTCGAGCAGGAGCGGTATATCTATCTTTGCACCAATGCGATTTTGATGGAGCGAAAACTCGACGAGTACCAACCTTCGAAGTTTTTTACCTTCAGCGTCCATATGGACGGTCTGAAAGACGAGCACGATCTGGCGGTCTGCCGGGATGGTGTGTATGACGTGGCAGTCAGGGCGATCAAGGCGGCGCTGAAGCGGGGCCATCGGGTCACGACCAATACGACTCTCTTCGACGATGCCAATCCTGAGCGCGTGCGGAAGTTCTTCGATGCGATGATGGACCTCGGAGTCGAAGGCATGATGATTTCGCCTGGGTACAGCTATCAGAAGGCGCCGGACCAACAGCATTTTCTGAAGCGAGAGCGGACGAGGGAATTGTTTTCCCGTATTTTGGGAAATCCGAAGAAGGAGTGGCAGTTCAATCAGTCGCCGCTGTTCTTAGATTTCTTGATGGGGCGGCGGGAGTACGAATGCACGCCCTGGGGCAATCCGACCTATAACGTGTTTGGGTGGCAGAAGCCCTGCTATTTGCTCCAAGAGGGTTATGCGAAGACGTTCAGTGAACTGATGGACAGCACGGAGTGGGACCATTACGGAACGGGACGGAATGAGAAATGTGCCGATTGCATGGTGCATTGCGGCTATGAACCGTCTGCCGTCGAAGATACATTCGGCACGCTGTCCGGGTTTGGTCGGACGGTCAAGTTGACGATGCTCCCTACCTCGCGATGACAGATTGCATGTTGCGTCATTCATCCCGCTTTATTCGCAAGAGCGTCCTGACCATCTTCCTGATAGACGGTTGACGGTTCCGCAATGACCGATATCACACAGCATAGTACGGGCGCAGTAACCAGATCGCTCGAAGGCCGTGTTTTTCAGCCGGCTTCGTTCGCTGAGCTGGCAGAAGCGGTGGAACTGGCATTCGATTATCGCGGCGATGTGACGATATCATTGAAGTCAGGCGACTCCGTCAGCGGGTATCTGTTTAGTCGTCAAGTCAACGGTTCTGACTCCTATCTTGAGGTGTTCCCTTCCGACAGTGCTGAGGCACGACACATTCGCTATGACCAGATTGCCGCAATCGCTTTCACCGGTGAGGATACAGCCACGGGGAAATCCTGGGAGACCTGGATTGTCAAGAAGGATTCGGAGCGGCGAGCTGAAGTGGAACGTGTCGCCGCTGAGGCAAGAACACGAGGAATCTTGTAAGTTCCCACCTGCCGATCGCATCTCTTTTCTCATCCTCCCCTACTGAGGCGCGTTGAGAATAGCCCTCGCCAAGTGCTTGAAAATTGGCTGATCTCTCCGTCCGGTCAGGCGGTCAGTTCGTTGACTATCAGGTAGGGGCTATGTTAAAAAGTGCAGCCTTAAAATGGGCCTGAATTATTGGTCATTTCAGGTTCTTGTCGTGTGAGCGGAGCAAGCAACTGGCGACGGAAAGAGGATCAGTTTTGGGCACGTGAGGCGCAGACAGACCGCACAGAGTCAGTTGCTATGGCGGGGATGGATCCTTGTTATTGCCATCGTTATTAGCTGTTCCCCCTCGGTCGTGTTTGCGACGCATGAGGCTGACCACCGGTTTACAGTCGAAGGGTTTGTCTGCGGAGCAGGTGGGGAAAGCAGCCCGAATATAGACGTGCTCGTCAAGGACACAAAGATCTCTTACGGGCAGATCGTCAAGACTGATGGAGACGGATATTACAAGGCGGCGTTTCATCTTCATAACGATAATCTTGGCGATCCGCTGCTGATTGAAGCCAACGGGCAGCAGCAACAACAGAAAGTCTCATTCGATCCGAAGGATCTTGAGGCAGAGCGGGTCATCCAAGTCAATTTCGGAACCGGTTGCATACGGGACAGAAACAGTATCCCTCTGGGGGTCTATCTTGGGTCGGGGGCTGTGGTGGCTGCAGTCGGTGGGCTCATCGGGTTCAAACTGATTCGTTCGTGGCGGAAGCAGGGACAGAAACAAGGAAAGTCTCAGGCTAAGCGGAAGAAATAACCGAAGCGATCCGTGAGGCTCATTACACCTCGTGGGTTGACTACTCGAAGTGGCCTTGGAGTGTCTGTGACGTCACGGTATTTGTTAGCATCGGCGCTTTTACAGGGGCATAGCAACTCCTGTAAAGGCGTTTTTTCGTCTGGAAAGTATCAGAGCTGAGCGTCCTCGACGTGGTCGAGGGAAAAGGAGTGTGTGAAGGTTATGAAGCAGATGAAAGTCTCGCAGCTCGCGGTCGTGTTGGGAATGGGGCTCATCATGGTGGCATGCGGTGGAGAAGGGGGAGGGGAGGGACCGATCGTTCCGCCGCCTCAAGCTCCTGCCGAATGGGCCGGTAAACATATGCCGGCTGATTGGTGGACTGATGCCGCTAAACTGGAAGAAGGGCGGAAGCTCTACGTTGGTGAAACAAACCCCGATGTGAATTGTGGCAGTTGTCATGGCAAGGATGGCAAGCCGGCCAAGGCGGGTGCCCGTGACTTCCGCGTCAGCGAACGGATGAATCTCTACTCCGATTCCGTGTGGGCTTGGCGGATTGCTGATGGGGTTCCCAATACGAAGATGAAGGGGTGGAAGAGCAAGCTGTCGGAGGACGATGTCTGGAAGCTCGTGTTGTTTGAACGGAGCTTTGCGTTGGCGGGAAAGAGGTGGGACGCTGAAACGAAGTCGTGGGTCGATGCGGCTGGCACCTCAGCTGCTCCGGCGCCGGCTGGCAAGTAAACGCCCTCAATTGCGCAGGAGCTTGTGAGATCGTAGCCCAGAAACGCCTCATGCTCACGACACATCCTGGTGATCTATCGGTCTATTAGTGTCACGATGGCCTAGGATGTCATGCGATGTCTGAACGAACGGTTTGCGTATACGGTCATGACCAGATCTTCTCGTTGCCCCTGTCAGTTCTTATCGCGAAGTCATCGCACGGTTCATGGTGAAATGACGCCATGTCTGCACCAGAGCCACCCACTGACGCCCAAGGCCTCTGGCGCAGGCTCTGAGTGGAGTGAAGAGAGGATATCGCGCAACCGATAAAGAGGATAGGACTTGGCCGTCTATCGGTACCATGGCTCTAATCTGGATCTAATTAAGAGAATGTATGAAGCAGATGTCTCAATATCGGACAGGCTCCTAGCAAAGAGTGGCTTCGAAATAGCATGAAAACGTTGCAGCGTAGTCTCGTGGCAGCATGTGCGCTCCTGGTGTTGTTCGGCGGGGTGGCCTATGGCCAAGTGTCTGACATGCCTTCGGTCGAGTTTCCGTATCCGGGCAATCGGACCGCCGTCTGGATCGTCGCTCAGCTTCACACGCTATTTGGGGCGTTTGTTCTTGGCGCCCCGATCTTTATCGTCATCTCAGAATGGTTGGGATATCGGAAGCAAGACCTTCGGTATGATCGTTTAGCCAAAGAAGTAACCAAGGTGACCGTCATTCTCTTCAGCATGACGGCCCTTACCGGTGGCCTTTTTATTTTCGTGCTCATCGCAGCGTACCCGCAGTTTACCACCTGGTTCATTAATCAATTCTATCTCGTGTTCACGGTGGTCTATCCGCTGTTGTTCATTAGTGGGGCCATCGTGTTGTACATGTATTTCTACATGTGGGACGCCTGGAAGGGTAAAAAAAAGGGGCGGCATATTGCCCTCGGCGTGCTCTTGAATCTGATCGGTATGATCTTGATGTTTGTGATCGACGGCCCAACGTCGTTCATGAATACTCCGCCGAAGACGGAGGGTGTCTCGCCGCAAGACTTCCTCGTCGTCGCGACCTTATGGGACAAGATTGCCAACCAAACCTGGATGCCGCTTAATCTTCACCGGATCGACGGGAACGTGGCCTTCGGAGGGTTTGTGACGGGCCTGATCGGCGCCTATATGTATATGGGCGCAAAAAGTCAAGAAGAACGGGCGTACTACGATTGGATGGGTTTTTCCGGTAATCTGATCGCCGTAGGCGCAACGCTGTTTCAGCCTTTCACGGGATTACTGTTGGCCTACGAGATGTGCGATTACGATTTTTCGTTCTGTCCATACATGATGGCGGACCAGCTCTCAATGTTTTTCGAAATGCAGGGTGCGATGATCGGACTCATGTTCCTGGCCATGAACTATTACGTCTGGCTCAGTCTGAAACGCATTGAGGGAGTCGAAAAGGTCAGGATGACGATTCTGGCTCCTATCGTGATGGTGGTGTTCCCCTTTGTGATGATGGTGGTGATGAACTACTATTGGATTCCCGACCCCATGTCGCTGGCGTTCCTCCTACCGTTGGTTCTGGTGCCTTTCCTGGGCCGATTCATTCCGTTTACGGTATCAGCACGGACTGTGATTAAAATCGGTTTCTTAATGGTCATCGTGGGCGATGCCATCTGGCTTACCCCTCATGGCTTTGCGGCCACTGGGGCCAAGATGGTAGTGGAACTAGAGCTACCGGAGGCGTGGAACTTCCTGGGGGGGATGCCGGGCAAACTTTCCGCGATTTTCACGTTGGTGTTTGTGACGGTCGTCAACTATGTCTTGTATAACAGGGCCATCAAGCAGGGCACGATTCTCTGGGGGAAAATCGATTTCACCTCCCAGTTCGTCCTGATCTTCTTGGCATTCGCCTCAATCTGGACGATGGGTTTGATGGGTGCAGTCCGCTCGCTGGTGCGGAAGTATTTTCATACGTACAATTTGGTGCCAGACTTTACCGCGGAGTCCTTTACGCCGACGCTGTCGTATTCGGCCTGGTGGATTACGGGGATTTCGGTTGTCTTTTTCACCGTGGTGAGTTTCGCCGTGATCGTGGCCCTTCGGCCTTCCGATTCGAAGGGGCATGTGGCGGAAGGCATTCCTGTTCCTGCCAAGGCCAAGTAACCGGGGTGCAGAACGTCCACTAAGGAGTAAGGATCTGCGTGGGGAATATTATTAAGAAGCTGTCGATCGGTTTGGTGGTAGGAGGCGCGCTGGTCGGTATTACGAGAGCGCTCGAGTTTCCTTTCGTGTTCCAAATGATGTTCTTCGGCTTCTCGATTTTCGGGGCTGCCGTTTTCATGTTGTTGGACGCGCCGTCGGTCAGGACCATGAGCGGGGCGAAGTCCGTGATCGCTATCGTGGTGTTTTACATCGTGCTGTGCACGGTCTTCGTGTCGGGCGCTTCGATGTGGCCGCAATTTGATCCCGAGGATGAAAAAGAGAAGATTGCCAAGTTATTGGCGCCGAAACGGGCCGCAACGGAGCAGGGAAAGGCTGAAGAGCTGATCGCAAGGACAAAGGCGCTCGATGAGCAAGTCAAGGCTTTAGAGGTGCGGCTCAAGGCACTGGGTGGGGATCAACAGGTGGTCAAAGCGATGCCGCTCGGCGGCGCTCCTCCTGTTGTGGCCAAGCCGGCAACCGGAGATTTCATGAAGCTGGGTGAAGAGCAGTGGCAATTGCACGAATGTTACAATTGCCACAAGCTGAAGGGTGAGGGTGGGAAGAAGCGTGGTCCGGAGTTGGATAACATCGGCTCGTACCTCACGGCCGATGAGATTAAGCAGAAAATTTTCTATCCCAAGAGCTTTATGGCGGAAGGATTCGAAAAGGAGTGGGAGAAGGGCAAGATGCCGGACAAATTTAAGGACGTCATGGAGGATAGTGACGCCATGGCACTGGCCACCTGGTTGAGTACATTCAAGAATACCTCCGTGAATACGCCAAAACCGATTAAGAAGCAGTAGCATGCAGCCTCAACTGAAGTCGAAAGTCCGCTGCGCGGATCGAGAAGTCGGAGAGGTGTCCAAGATCATCATGGACCCGTTGTCCCATGAGGTCAGCCATCTCGTCGTGTCGATGAACGGCGCGGGCGAACGGCAGGTCTCGATGGGGGCGGTGCAGACCGTGACGAGTGAACTGGTGCAACTGCGTTCGTCTTCGTCCGAGGTCATGGGCTTGCCGCCGTTCAAGCGTGACGACTATGTCACCATACATGAAGTTGAAATCCCGGGCCTTGAGAAGCATATTCATGTCACGCCGGGGGAAGTCCTGGTCCCGTTTCCTGAGTTGGAGCGGAATGTCAAGCGGCGGACTTTTTTCGCCAAACTAACCTATGTGACGGGGCTGTTTATCGGATTGCCACTGGTCTTCCCCGTGCTGAAGTTCTTAACGAAGCCGATGTATGCGTCACTCGACAACCGATGGCTGAAGATCGGCAACATTGAGAAGGTGAAGGCGGACGATGTCGGAACCCAGTTTCAGTACATGCGCAAGGTCAAAGAGGCCTACATGCCTGAGGCGGAAGTCGAGAAGAATGTGTGGCTCGTCAAAGCGACGTCATCGGTGTTGGAAAAAGTGTATCAAGGGAAGGATATAGAATTCCGAGATGACACTGGGAGAGCCATTTGGACCAATAAGAAGGACATGCCCTACCTCGCATTTTCCGGTAAATGCCCCCACCTCGGTTGCGCCTATAGATGGCGAAAGCACAAAGTACTTGGACAAGTCTTCCTCTGCCCCTGTCACTTGAGCATCTATGATGCGTCCGGTAAGGTGCTGGATGGCCCCGCTCCGCGTCGTCTCGACTTGCTGCCGATTCAAGTCTCCGCGAACGGCGAAGTGCAAATTATCGATATGGAATTCAAAGCCGGGACGAAATCCCAAACTCGGATCGTGTAGATGAACGACACCCCTTCTGCCGGCGCGCAGTCAACGGTCGCCGAAAAGGTCTTCACCTTTGTCGACGAGCGAGTCGGGCTGAAACTGCTTGCAGCCAAGATGCTCAATGAGTCGGTCCCCGGTGGCTCTCGCTGGGCCTACGTCTTTGGGTCGATTCTCTTGTTTATCTTTATCATGCAGGCGGTCACGGGCGTGTTGCTGATGTTCTACTACGTCCCCACTGCCGACCATGCCTACGCCAGCACCCAATACATCCTTCATGACGTTGACTATGGCTGGTTTCTTCTGAGCTATCATTTCTGGGGCTCCTCAGCCATGGTGGTCTGCGTGTTTGCGCATATGTCCCAAGTCTTTCTCTGGGGCGCCTATAAGAAACCGCGTGAACTCATCTGGCTGGTTGGATTGGCGCTGTTTGCCATCGTGATGGGATTCGGATTTACGGGCTATTTACTCCCTTGGGACCAACGGGCCTATTGGGCGACGACGGTTGGGGTCGAGATTGTCGATAAGATGCCCGTGCTGGGCGACTTCATCTCGCGCTTTCTCAAGGGTGGTGCGACCCCCGGGCAGATGACCTTGAGTCGGTTCTTCGTCATTCACATCATGGTGCTCCCTGCCTCCCTGATTGCGTTAGCCGGGTTGCATCTCTTCCTCTTTCGATGCGCGGGACCGGCTGGCCCATTCCGGGGTACCCCGACAGAGCTGAAGGCGAAGACCGACTATTTTTTTCCGCGGCAGATTTGGAAGGATGTGGTCGGGATGGCGGTGGTCTTTGCCTGCATCAGCGTGATGGCCTTCTGGGAGCCGGTGGTCTTGTTGGAAGAGGCCACGCCTGATCCAGGTGATTATCACCCGGAGCCGGAATGGTACTTTTTGTTCATGTTCCAACACCTTCGGCTGAAGATGTTTTCCGGCGAGTTTGGACAATTTCTTGCTTCAATCGCGTTACCCGGCGCCCTCGGAGTTGTCTTGATATTGTTGCCCTTCTTCGACCGCGACCCAGAGCGGAATATTTTCAAGCGCCCGGTTGCCCTGATCGGGTGGGTGGTACTCACGGCGTCGATCCTCCTATTCACGGTATCCGCGATTATCAATCGATCGTTTTTGGACTAGAGGGAATCGATGCGGAATCGCGAGCACAGAACCCTGAAGTCATCCGGACTCGCAGTCGCTCATCGAGTATCACTCTATGCTCATCGGTGGGTATTCGCATGAACGATCCCATCCCTCCTACAAAGCTTGGGTTTGGTATTCTGTGGCCCGCCTTTTGGACCGGTTTGCCGTTCAAGCTAGCCCTCGCGGTCCTCTTCCTGGCATTTGGAATCGTGCACTTTGAAGACAGGATCGGGCTTGCCTTCCTCATGCTCCTGGCAAGTCCGGTTACGGTGCTCGCGCTTCCCACGATCACTCTGGGCTTCGATTCGCACATCGGTGAAGGCACTGGTATCGTGCTGTTGTTTATGCTGGCGGTGCCGATCGACATTTGGGCGCTTAGGATCGTGGGACGGACCTTTTTCCTCGAACGGTTGCAGCGCGAACCGCCAAGTTGGTTAGGGCCGACGCTGTGGTGGAAGTGCGCATTGGTCGGCGCCATTTATGTGCCGATCCTCTGGATGGTTCAGAGTGCGATCACTGAAACGGCCATTTCCGCCGCCAATTCGATTTTCGAGACGGACCTGCTGAAGGAGACGCCTGTGGCAGAGCGGATCAGTATTGACCTAACCATTTGGGTCACGATCGCCACCGCCACGTTGCTGATGCTCTTTGTCATCGGTTTCTCACTCGTGGGTCGGATGATTCGAGGCACAGTGGAGTCGGCAGGTCATGCACCGGAGAATTATCAAGGGCTGATTACTCGTTGGGATTTAATGCGGGTACCGGCGGATCAAGGATTGATGTTGACAGCCTTGTCCAGTGTGGCGGTGGTGTTGTCGATCCTGTTCTGGTTCTCGCTCCCGGTATTTACTCCACACCCGCACGATTGTTGCAGGAAGCCTGAAGTGAGGGCAGAATCTCCGTCCAAACCTCTTGAGACGCTGAATAAAAACGAAAAAATGATCGCGCATCTTGCGGCGCAGGTCGAATTGCTGGTAGAACAGCGGGCGAAATCAGAACTGGGAAAAGTCCAGCGCAAGGGAAAAGGCAAGGCAGGCACAGAAGCAATGGAAGTGCAGGAAGCAGTAGGAACGGTTCCGCCTGCCGCCACGAGTCAGTAACATGGGAAATGATGAGGTGAGGGCAATGGGATATCAGGGTGGATGGATTCAGAGGCTTCTCCGTAGCGGGAGCGAGCATGGGGGAACGCTCTTGGGGCTTGTGATAGCAGCAGGCCTTTTCAGCCTCCCCGCGCTGGCGTTTGGGGCAGACGTCGCACCGGCAGCCCCGACCGAATATCGCGATATTCCCTATGTCGGTAGCCGCAACGTCATCTGGGTTGTCGCGCAGCTCCATTTGTTGCTCGCAGGATTTGTGCTGGGTGTGCCGATGTTTGCCTGGGTCTGTGAAGTCGTGGCTTGGAGGGGCGGAGAAAAGCGGTACGACAAACTTGCCAAAGAATTCACCAAGCTCCTGACGTCCGCCTATGGCACAACGGCGATCTTCGGCGCTATCCTGTTGTTCATGCTGATTGCGTTTTATCCCAAACTGATGAACTATCTGACCGATATTTTCTTCCCGTCTTTTATCCTCTATTGTATCCTGTTCCTGATCGAGACCGCGACACTGTACCTCTATTGGTATGGCTGGGATTCGATGCAAACCGGGGGGAAGAAGACCTTCCACATTTTCCTCGGCTTCATGCTGAACTTCTTTGCCTTCTTCATCATGATTGTGCCCAACTCTTGGGCCACGTTCCAGGCCAGTCCCGTCGTGATTGCTGAGGGGACGGATATGGCACGGGCCTGGGCCGCGACATGGAATCCGACCTGGTGGCCGGTCAACATTCACCGGATCATCGCCAACGTGGTGCTGGGCGGTTATATTTGCGGTGCTTACGCCGGGATTCGCTATCTGTCTGCCAAGACCCAGGAAGAGCGCGACCACTACGACTGGATGGGCTATGTCGGAAACTTTATCGGGGTATTTGGTCTGCTATCGCTTCCGTTTGCCGGTTACTGGCTCATGCGTGAAATCTATCAATACAACCAGCAGATGGGCATTACACTGATGGGAGGGTTCCTGTCATGGTTGTTCATTTTGCAGGCCATGCTTATCGGAGTGCTCTTTCTCGGATCGAATTATTATTTCTGGCTGGGAATCACCTATCGCATCCCTGGGTCCGCGTTGAAGTACCGGAAGCCGATGCTGGCGATGTTGGTGGTGCTTCTCTTGTGTCTGGCTGTCTGGATGACCCCCCATTCGCTCGTGGCGAGTTTGGAAGAGGCGGCAAAGATGGGAGGAAGCCACCATCCGCTGCTGGGAGTCCTCGGTGTCATGTCGGCAAAAATGACCGTCTCGAATTTGATGATTCTCGTCACCTTCATGAGCTTCATCATGTATTGGCGGGCTGGTAAGCAAGACACGGCTGGCTGGGCGAGGATCGCGAAAGCAATCATGGGTGCCGTGCTCGTCCTTGCTGGTATCGGAGTGATCGTCCTTGGGGTGTGGGGATATTTCGTTCCCGCAATTATTCGCATCAATTATTTCTCGACGTCGCAGGTGTTGATCGTGATCGGTGTCATGTTGACCATTACCCCTCTAACAGCCTTGCTGCTCAAGAGCGCAAAGACTACGACGGAAATGGTCTGGGGGAAGATGCCGCCTCGTGCCGGCTACTCCCTCGTCCTCAACGCGATCATGGTCATCCTCCTGATGACCTTGATGGGATACGCACGGTCGTCCTCTCGCGTTCATTGGCATGTCTATGGCGTGGTTCGTGATACGTCGCAATATGCGTTTTCACCGGCACTCGGGTATGCATCCGGGATCATGGCCTTATGCACGTTCTTTTTCTGTATGATTGTCGCGTTCATTTTCTGGGTGGCCACGATGGGCGATAAGGCAAAGGGAACCACGACATCGCCGAGTAAGGGGGAATTGCCCCATGGCATGCCGGCGATGGCAGGCGCATCGAGTGCGCTCGATAAGCCGGGAGAGCGCAAGTTCTGAATTTAGAGTTATGAGTTTTGAGTTGGGCTCAAAACTCAGCACTTCTAACTACCCGAAGGGGAAAGCATGAGCGAAGTAGCCAGACTGCAATTGATTTGTCTCTCAGTGGTAGGGAGCGGGATCCTCATCCTTCTCTTTATTAAGTCCGTATTCCCGCGGGTCATCGGATTTGTCGCGATTGTACTCGGTCTCTTCATGCTGACGGCGCTTGCAGTGCCGCAAATGAGATCGTTGCCGCCCATTGAGGAAAAGTTCGATATTGCCACGGTCAAAACACCGACGGACTTGGCGGCTATTGGGCAGAAAATTTTCTTTAGTAAGGGCCAATGTGCGCTGTGCCACACGATCGGCCCCAGCGAATCGGCTCGCTGCCCGGACTTGAAGGGGATTGGGGCCAAGTTGAGCCGTGAGTTTCTCTATGAAAGTCTGACGCAGCCGCAGGCCTATATCTACAAGGACTATCGCCATGAAGGCCTGCCGAAGGAGTATCCAGCCCAGATGCCCGCCATCAATAAAAACCCGATTGGGCTGTCCAGGAACGAAATTCTCTCGGTCATCGCATTCCTGCAGCAGATGAGCGGCGAACCGATTTCTATCAATCCATCTGAACTGGATGTGCCGGGACAGGCGCCTGCTGCTCCGGTGAAGGCAGCTCAGTCCGGTCCAATGGCCGTGGCGCAAGCGCACTGAGGAGGAACGTATGGGGCCGTTGATCAAGCTGATCCTGTTGAATGTCATCACCTATTTGATTTTGAAATTTGTAGTCCCCAATATCCCTGGCTCGGCGCCGCTCCCGATGAGCTTGGTGTTCCTGTACCTATTGCTGACGACGTCGGGGTTTCTTATCCTTGCCACAGTGAGCGCAGAATCTAAAGAGGAGTTTTGGGGACCGATACAACGTTTCTTGACGGGAGAGAACATTGGCGGGCTGCAAGCATTACGGTACCTCGTACTGATTCTCTTCCCTTTGCTGGTCGGCTGGCAAACCTTTAACAGTACGGCGGTTAGTGATGCCCCCCCTGGCGAAAACAGGACCATTCATCCGGCTCCGCCAGGGGAATTTGCCGGCTTGTCGAATCCAGTTCCAAAGACACCTGAGACGATCCAGCAGGGGAAGGGATTCTATGCGGCATTCTGTTCCCCCTGCCACGGAGGAAACTTCGACGGCAAAGGCTCAGCAGCGAGGGGATTCAATCCTCCCCCGGCTAACTTTGCCGATCCCACGACGATCGCGATGCTCCAGGAAAGTTATCTCTTCTGGCGGATTAAGAAGGGCGGCGTCGGCCTTCCGATCGAAGGGATGCCATGGAAATCCGCGATGCCTCGCTGGGAGCTTGAACTTCCCGACGAATGGATCTGGAAAATCATCATGGGCGAGTACGATGGAGCGCATCAATCGCCTCGGACTTGGGAATAGACGAAAGTAGGCCTATATGCCTTCTGTGCTCGCGCACCGCGCACGCTCAGATGGTGTTGAGTGAATGCGCGAAGGGAAGGCACATAGCCCCACCCTCTGAGGAGTGCGTAGGGAGTTAGTGAGGAGAGAGAGGACGGAACTTATGATACGCGGACTCAGTCGAATTGTTTCGAATGTCGTCGTCGCAGTATGGCTCGTCATAACATTCTTGCCCCTGCAGCCTGTTGGAGCCGAGGAAAAGCCCAAGGCCGCCGCTCCAGAAGAAACTGGGACCAGCTCGTCGGTCAGCGCTCCGCTGGTGAAGGGTACCTTGCCGACAAATGACCCGACTGCGGCAGTGTGGAACAGCGCGCCAGCAGCGACATTCCCGATGTCGCCTCAAGTTCATTGGCCAACCCGCAATCTGGAAGCGACGGTCAAAGATATGATCGTACGTGGTTTGCACGATGGGACCAACGTGGCGATTCTCTTGGAGTATGCCGATCCGACGGAAGACCCGGACGATGCAGCCGCGATTCAGTTCATGGTGGGGGATAAGAAAGCGCACTTTGCCCATGGCCAACCGATGGCGCAAGTGGAAGGCGGCCCGGTCAATATCTGGTATTGGAAGAACAAGGATGACAAAGGCGTCGATATGAACGCCAAGGGTTTCGGTACGCTAAAAATCCAGGACCACCAAGATGTGAAAGCCAAAGGCGCCTACGCCAACGGCAGATGGAAAGTGGTTTTTTCGCGCCCGCTCGACACCGGGCATCCTGAAGAAGATACGCAGATCACGACAGCTGGATTTATCAATATCGGCTTTGCTGCTTGGGACGGCAAGAAAGATCCAAGCAGCGGTGAGCTGAAGGAGAAGGGCTCCCAAAAGGCTGTCTCATCCTGGTGGTATTTCCGCGCAGAGGCGCCACCGGATTATACCGGTTATTACTATGCGGCCATTGCCGTGGGCCTGGCTCTCGGATTTCAGTTCGTTCTGATCCGCAAGCTAAAGAAAGGGCAATCAGTATGAAGGCGGCTCGGCTATACGCAATGGGAGTGGTGGGAGCAGTGGCTTGGGTTGGTGCCTTGATTGCCGTGGCAGGCTGTGCCAATGAGCAGCAGCAGAAGGGGCATGAACTCTACGGCCACTACTGCTCGCATTGTCACGGTGAGAGCGGAAAGCAGAACGAAGGTTTCAATTGGTCCTCAATGCCCGATCCGAAGCCGAAAGATCTCACGAACAAGTCAGAGATGAGCACCTTGACGGACAAAGATATCTTCATGACGATTTCACGCGACATGAAGGACACCAGAGAGCCTGAGGAAGGCGGAGATGAGATCGGCGACGACGATTTTGCCGTGCCGACCATGCCGACCTTCAAGTACACCCTCTCGGAAGAAGAAATTTGGGCCATTGTCGGGTATGTCCGCGGCCTCCATGGCGTAAAGATGGAGTTTAATGTCGAGGAGCGGAAGAAGCAGTTGGAAACGGTGCTCCAAACAGCCAAAACAAATTTAGAGCAGGCCACGAAGGCCTACGAGGCAGCTGAAAAGCAAGCCAGCGAGGAAGCAGAAAAGAAGAGTGAAGCCCTCAAGAAGGATGTCGAGCCAGACGAATCTTCCTACGCCGATGAGTTAGATGCCATGAGCAAGGCGACAAAAGAACTCGCCGTCGCGCAAGCTGCTCTGACGAATCTGGTGACGAGACCGGGAAAAGGTACGAGCGTTCCCAGGCCGGATCTGACGATAAAGCCTGACCAGCTTGCGAAGACGGTGGCGCTTGGCCAGGCACTCTATGAGGATAAATATGGGTGCAACGGATGCCATAGTATCGGCCAGGATGGCGGCAAGGTTGGGCCGGCGCTCGATCGGGCAGGGTTCAGACTGAATGGAACCTGGGTCTATCGGTGGTTGAAAAACCCGCAGGCGATGAATGCAGAAACGAGGATGCCGGCCCTTGGACTGAGCGATGCCGATGCCAAGGCTGTGACGCTATACCTCACGACGCTAAAAGGTGACACATCTGAGGACGAAGCCGAGGCCCCGGCTGAGGCGCCTCCCGAGGCAGCGGCCGAGAAGAAACCAGCAGACAAGAAACCAGCTGAGAAGAAGAAATGAACTGGGCAGGATGCAAGATCGCTGCTGCAGGTTTGTTCAGCATCTCGCTCTTAAAGCAGGTATCCCGCAATCATTCCGATGAAGACCGCGACTCCTACCCAGACATGTTGCTGAAACATGTAAAACGCGACAGGAGTCGGTATGGTCGCTCTGAGCTGCAAGGCTTGCCGTAGGCACCACACGCCAATGGCAGCGAGCACGATATAGTAGACCCAGCCGATCTGGGAAAACCAGCCTGCAAGTCCCAGCAACAGCAGCATGGCGGAGAAGACTGCGCCGACCGCGATCCACGTGGATGAACCGAACAACAGCGCTGAGGATTTCACGCCGATCCGACGATCGTCCTCTCGATCTTGAAGCGCGTAGATCGTATCATATCCTATCGCCCAGCAGATCGTCGCCGCGAACAGGCACCAGGCCGGGGCTTCGATGCTTCCTCGCGAGGCAGTCCAGGCCATGATGGTTCCCCAGCCGAAGGCGATACCCAACATCGCTTGCGGGATATGGATGATGCGTTTGGCCAAGGGGTACAAGCCGGCCAAAAGGACGGCGATCGGGCTCAGGAGAATCGTCAAGGGGTCGAGGAACAGCACGAGCATTCCCGCCAACAAGAGAAAGAAGCCGACGACCAGCAACGCATGTGTCGGGCTGAGTTCACCCGATGCGAGTGGCCGTACCATCGTGCGCGTCACATGTCGATCGAACGATCGGTCTGCAAAATCGTTCATGACCACTCCGGCGCTACGCATCACAAAGGATCCGGCGACGAAGATGGCGAGTAAGCGAAGCGGCGGCATGCCCTGCGCGGCTAAGACCAATGACCACAGCGTTGGAAACATGAGCAGCCAGGTTCCAGTCTGATTCTGAAGTCGAATGAGTCGGCTGATTGCCGACCAGGAGAGTCGGGGCGGCGATTGGGATCCCGGTGTCGGTGAAAAGGATTCGATCATGCGGGTGAACTTAGCCGAGGGGTGTGGGCCTGTCAACGCTGCGCCGTGGCGCGAGGAGCGAGAAGCGGGAAGCGCGAGACAGGCGCGAAAGGCAGGACGTGAACAGCTTATATTCCTACCTCGTCTCGCCAGTCCAGCAAGTCGCACGTGTCTCGCTTGGCAAGGCCCCTAGGCCGTCGAGTTGTGCTCGTTCGAGACTTTTCTGTATAAGAATGATTGTGCAGGGTCTTGATTCAACGCGTCTATGCTTCCCGTTTCGCGCAGCCTCATGGGTCGTTGCAGGACTGTGTGTGGCGACATTGATGAGCTGCTCGCTCTTCTCGAGTCGAGACGGCGCCTACACCGGCTATTATCTCCCCCTGACCGTTCACCTGCGACCAGACCCCAGTATCGCAGGAGCCCAACTCGCCTATCAGGACGCCTGCGGTCAGCGGCAATCTTTATCGATTGCCGCTCCGCTACAAGAATTGCTCAAGCGGAAAATAGGCCGCGTCTTTGAAGTGGTGTTGACGGATGAAACCGGATCTTCATCGGCAACGAATGGCGCTGTCGATACGGTGTTGGGCCTGGCTCAGGTGGATCTGGCTATCCATCGTAAGGCCACCAAACGTTATCCTGCTACGGTCACACTGGGGTTGGATTTCGCCTACAAGACTCTTGATGGAGCGGTCCTATACAGTAAGAAGATTCAGAGCATCGGTCGCGGAGAGGTTGAGGTCACGGAAGTTTCGTGTGAGGTGAAGGGGCTCGAAGCGATTGCCCATGAGGCTATGGACCTTGTGACGGATGGGATGGCTGTACAACTCGGGACGTCGACCAAAATTCACGAAGCAGCTCAAGCGCGCAAAGCCGACGAATCCCAGGCTGTCTCATTGCCGTCATTGGCAACCGCACCGGTGTCGATTCCCCTTGATCAGCCCGCGACGGTGATATTCCGGGCAATCCTCCGTCACGAGAATCGCGATCAGGCGCTGCACAGTGGTGAAGCCGTCGTGATTGAAGTTGAAGTCAAAAATGAAGGGCCTGGAATCGCGCGGGCGGTCGAATTATTGGTAACCGCCATGCCCACCTCGATCGAACGGATTCCCAGCGTGGTGTCAGTCGGCGATCTTCAGCCTGGTGAGGTGAAACACCTGGCATTGGACGGCAAAATCGGCAAGGCCACAGACGTCGTACAAGAGGAGCTGACGCTGATATTGCGTGCCGGGTCCCCCTCGGTCCAGCTGCCGTCTGCCAAGAAGTTTCTGATGATGATGACACCTGGATCAATGGTAGAAGCCGTAGTGCAGTCGGTCGATATCGATCAGCCGCCAAGAGGGACCAGCCTGCTCAAACAGCCGAAGGCCATCGGCATTGTCGTCGGGGTCGGGCAGTTTCGTGAGAGCAGCATTCCCAGGCTAAAGTACGCCGCACGAGATGCGGAGGCCATGGCCACCTATCTCACATCGATCGGAGGGATTCCAGCCAAGCGCATACGCACCCTTGTGGACTCCCATGCTCTGAAGAGCGATCTGGCCGAGGTTTTGGAAGAGTGGCTGCCTGAGCAGGTGGACCCCACGACCGTAGTCTACGTCTCGGTCATGGGGCGGGGAGTGGTCGAGCCAACTACCGGCGCCGTGTCGATGATGTTGTTCGATAGTACGGCCACGTCTAGGGCACGTCTTTACTCACTTCGTCGGCTGCAGGAATCCTTAGCGAAACTGCCGATTCAGCGGGCCGTGGTGATGCTTGATCTCTCGCTGGAGCCGGCGCAGCGCACAGAGGCCACGGGAACGATCACCCCATTGTGGGAACAGGAGGGCAGTGGGAAAGAGAACATCATGTGGATCATCGGCAACCGGGCGGTCCAGAAGTCTCATGATTATGACCAGGGACGACACGGGCTGTTTGCCTATCAACTCCTCAAAGGCTTGAGCGGTGCAGCAGATCTCGATAAGAACGGCACCATCCTTGCCGGCGAACTCTGCACCTATACCAAGTGGCAGGTGCTCAAGATGGCCCGTGAGCAGTTTGGGCAGGAACAGGAGCCACTGTGCCTCCCGGGGCCAGGTCAGGAGGCCTTGGTCAGGCTACAGCCCGTTGCCAGGTTGAGGTAGCTGCCATTGCCTCCCATAGCTATTCAGTCAGCCAGAGCGTCTGGCCTGGAGCCTGTTGTCTCTCATCTCTGGTGACACGAGAAACCCCTTGAGGCTGAGAAAAAACACGTGTAAGTTGAGAGGTCTTGCGCCAGGGCCGGCGTAGCTCAGTTGGTAGAGCAGCGGTTTCGTAAACCGCAGGTCGTCCGTT
>JBDTPK010000010.1:0-18516 GCA_039932735.1 Nitrospirota bacterium | reverse complement strand
CACGGATTCTTGGGGTCAGTCACATTAATGCCGGTCCATATGCAGAGTCGGGTTCGACGTGTGAAGATTGACCAGGCGCGCCTGGAACGATCGGCACGGGCGATTCTTGCTGATGTCGGGGAACCGTCGGCGGAGTTGGGCATCTTGCTCGTGGGCGATCAGCGGATGCGGAGTCTCAATCGTCGGTATCGGGGCAAGGATCGCACGACCGACGTGCTGGCCTTTGCCATGCGGGAAGCCCGGATGCCGCACGCCTCACGCGTCACGCCGGATATGCTGGGCGATGTGGTGATTGCTGTGCCGACGGCAGCCCGCCAAGCCAAACAGGGCCAACGATCGCTGGGCGAAGAGCTGAGAGTGCTCTTGATCCATGGTATTCTGCATCTCTGCGGATATGATCATGAGCGGAGTGAAAAGGAAGCGCGACGGATGCATCGTCGTGAACGGATGCTTCTACGGTCGCTCGCGCGGTTGCCGACACGAGTGAATCGAACGCGTTAAGCATTTCGTATCACGCATCACGCATCACGAGTAGATCTATGGGATGGCTGCAGCGACTGAGTGACGGGCTCACCAAAACGCGCGATGTCGTTCGCGGGTCCTTGGATCGGTTGCTTGGCCGTGCGGCGGATCCTGCCCTCATGGAGGAATTCGAAGCGGCCCTTACGGCTTCCGATCTCGGCGCCCGCGTCGTGGAGCGCGTGATGGAGCGCCTGAAGAAACAGCTTCAAGGGACCGATGCCTCACAGCATGATCAGGTGTATAGAGTCTTGCGGGACACCCTGCTCGATACGTTGACCCCCGTGCAAGGGCTGTCGTTGGAGTCTCTGCTCGCGAAAGGTCCCAAGCCCTTCGTCATCCTGGCGGTGGGAGTGAACGGTGTAGGGAAGACGACGACGATCGCCAAGATTGCGCAACGGCTCGTGCAGGCAGGGACAGTGCCGTTGCTGGTGGCGTGCGATACCTTTCGCGCGGCGGCGATCGACCAGCTGCAAGTTTGGGCCGACCGAGTCGGCGTCGATGTGATCCGTCATCGCCATGGAGCCGATCCCGCCGCCGTCGCGTTCGATGGGATTGCCGCTGCGAAAGCGAGGCGGGTGGACGTGGTCTTGATCGATACGGCCGGCCGGCTGCACACCAATTCGAATCTCATGGACGAACTCCGCAAGATCACCCGCGTCATCGCGCATGAATGTCCTGGTGCGCCGCACGAAGTACTTCTCGTGCTGGACGCCACGGTGGGGCAAAATGCGCTATCGCAAGCCCGTCAATTCCATCGAACGGTCGGTGTGACCGGCTTGGCCCTGACGAAGCTCGACGGCACCGCTCGCGGAGGGATTGTTATCGCGATTGCCGAGGAACTCAAGTTGCCGGTGAGACTGATCGGAGTCGGCGAGTCGGTCGAGGATCTGCAAGATTTTCAGAGCGACGCATTCGTGGACGCGCTTCTCGGAACGACAGTCTCGCCTTCTGCGTAGTTCCTAACGAAATCCCGCCATTTTCTTCTCAGCCGGCATCCTCTGTGTTAGGCTGAGTTTCCTCATGAACCAACATGGTGCTAACGCGCGCCGTACATTCCTGCCCACGAGGCCAAGAGATGATCAAGATTCTGGTTATCGATGACGATCGCATGAACTGCGAGCTGATCCAGTCCGTCTTTACCCGACATGGGTATCAAGTGCTGTCGGCGACGAGCGGGATTGAAGGTCTGGCCCTCTTCCGTCAGCAGGTTCCGCGCGTCACCATTCTTGATCTTCGCATGCCTGAAATGGATGGGCTGACCGTCCTCAAAGAAATCCGTGCGTACGATCCCCATGCGCCGGTCATCATCCTGGGTGGCGGAGCGACGGAGGAGCAGGAAAATCAAGCGCGGGGATTACGCGTGACCGATTTTATCCGAAAGGGCCTGTCGCTGGATGTGTTGGTCGAATGCGTCAATCGAGTGGTGCAGCTTCCGGCTAAACTCCGTCCCGATCTGCCGGTGGCGGGCAGCGCAGCCGTGGCCGATACGGGGGAAACGATCCTCGTCGTCGACGATGAGCCGTTGATCTGCGACCTGCTCGTTCAGTTTCTCAGCCTCCGTGGCTATAGGGCACTCGGTGTGAAAGACGGCCCCGAGGCCCTCTCGATGGTGGAACAGACGACTCCCGACCTGATCCTTCTCGACCTGTTTATGCCCGGCATGGATGGAGTCGAGGTGCTCAGGCAGCTCCGTCAACGCGAATATACCGGTGGGGTGATCATTATTACCGGGAGTCATGACGAAGAACGCCTGGATGAAGCCTGGGCCGCAGGGCCGCAAGAAATCATCGGGAAGCCGATCGACTTGGAGCGATTGCTGATGGCTATCCAGCTTGTACTCGTCTGTCGCGAATGTTAAAACTTTTCCGATGTCGATCGGAAGAAGGATAGTCTCTTTCACCTGTGTATTGTTCGCCGCGCTCCTCAGCCAAGGAGCGTTCGGTATCGTTTGCGCTGCCGAGCCAGTCCTGCCGCACGTCGTCATTCGGCATCATGAGTTATTCGTCCAGATCGTGCCTGAGCAACATGCGCTCATCGCCAAGGACCGGCTGACTCTTGAGGTGCCGCAGCAGAAGACTCCGATTCGTTTCTCCCTCGCCTCCACGCTCCAGATCGACCGCATTGCTCTCGTGCAAGAATCGACAGGGAGAGAACTCTCGACTCACGATGTGGCGTTTGAGCTTGAGCGTGGTTCTGCGCCTGAATCAGTGCAACAGGTCACGGTTGCCTCGCAGGCCGTCACGTCTGGACTGGTCACCCTGGATGTGCACTACCATGGCGTCATCAGCGATCCTCCGCGAGATCCGCGCCATCTTCGATTTGTGACCCCGAGTGAGACTGCCGGACATATCGGGCCTGAAGGCGTTTATATCAGCAGTGAAAGCTCTTGGTATCCCGATATCCAGGAATCGCTCAGCACCTATGCGCTGCTGGTTGCGGTGCCGACAGGGTGGACCGTTGTGACCCAAGGGAAGGCCGGTGAATCGCGCGCCTGCCCAGCCGGGCTCTGCCGTAGCAATCAGATGGTGATGACGGAATGGGCTGTGACGCAGCCGAGCGAGGCTCTCACGCTTGTGGCCAATACGTTTGTGGCAACGTTCCGAGACTGGACAGCCAAGACTGGTCAGAGGATTCAACTCTCGACCTATCTCTTTCCCGACGATACGCATCTGGCCGGGGAATATCTCGATGCCACCGCGCGTTACCTGGACGCCTATATCCCCCTGCTGGGTCCCTATCCGTTTGAAAAGTTTGCCGTGGTGGAGAATTTCTTTGCGAGCGGGCTCGGCATGCCCTCGTTTACTCTGCTTGGGAGCGGTATCATCAAGCGGCATTATGTGCAACCCTACGCACTCGGCCATGAAATCGTGCATTCGTGGATCGGCAATGCGGTGTTCAATCACGCTCAGCGCGGGAACTGGGTGGAAGGGCTGACGACGTATCTGGCCAATTATTACTGGCACGAGCTGATGGGAGACCGCGCGCAGGCGCAGGACCAGCGGCGCCTGATGGTGCAGAGCTACAATCTCCACGTGCCGCCGGAGCGGGACTATCCGGTCGCGCAATTTACGCAGAAACTGGATGAGCATGATAACGCTATCGGCTATCAAAAGTCCGCCATGCTGTTTCACTTGCTGCGACAGGAGGTGGGAGAGGAGACATTTTGGCATGCAATAAAGAACTTGGTGGCGCAGTATCATGGCAGACATGCAGAATGGCGCGATCTTGAGCGAGTCTTTACAGAAGAAAGCCGCCGAGATCTCCGGTGGTTTTTCGCGCAATGGTTGGACCAAGATGGGGCGCCGGTATTGTCGTTGTCGGAGGCTGTCACCCGTCCGGTGGCGGGGGCGTCGGCGCAGACGTTTCAGCTTGAGGCGACAATCGTCCAATCGAACAAGCCATTCCGTTTTCCTCTCCAGCTTCGGATTCGCATGGAGGGTGGCCACGAGCAGATATTGACGGTACCGCTGCGTTCTCCACGCGAGACGATCTCCGCCATAGTGCCTGCGCGACCGATCACGATTGATCTTGATCCCGAGTTCTTGGCCTTTCGCCGGATCCCTCGGCAGGCGCTGTCGCCGGTGCTCAATCACTATGTCACCGATCAGCGGCGATCGGTGCTGACGGCGTTTACGGATGAGCCGGACCATCCCTCGCCATTTCGGGATGTGGTGATGCGCATTGAAACCCAGGAGCAGCAGAAACCGGTCAGCGAACGAACGGCGATCGCTCCACTGGCACAAGATGGGCTGTTGCCTCAGGAAGGTTCGGTGTTAATATTGGCGGGCCCGGAATCACGCTCGGGGATCCAATTGATTTTGGCCAGGCACTGCGGCGAGCGCGCCACCTTGAACGACAAGGGTGTTACGGTGATGGGGGCGGCGCACGAAGGGCCTGGGTTGGCCTTCCTGGTCAGTTGCCATCGGGTTGATCGTCCAGGCAGCGTCGTGACAGTACTGTATGCGGCCTCGCCACAGGCGGTGGCGAAGGTGGCACGGCTGCTCTTTTTTTACGGATGGAATAGTTTCGTGTTGTTCAACGATGGCGCGGTGGCTTCCCGGGGGGAATGGCCTCTCGCAAGCGATCGTACGGAGGTGCGTCTCGATGCAAACAGTCCCATTCAGTAAGTGGTGCCTACTCGGATTCGCCTGTCTGTTGCTGAGTGAGCAAACGGGACAAGCAGAGGGCCTCGTGTCCAAGGCTCAAGTGGTTCCCGCTCACCAGGCTGAGCGACATCTGAAGAATATTCGCCAGCTGACGGTGGGCCGGCAGAATGCTGAAGCCTACTTTTCCTTCAGCGGGACCAAATTGATCTTCCAATCCACGAACAATTGGATGAAAGATACCTACGCGGCCACGCTCAAACCGGCCGACGCCGGGCTGGGCTGTTATCAGATGTACGTGATGGATCTGGACAGTGACACCGTTCGGTTGGTGAGCACCGGCACGGGGGCCACGACGTGCGGATACTTTTTCCCTGGCGATCGCCGCGTGCTCTATTCGTCGACCCATGCGTCGGGGCCGAACTGTCCGCCGAAGCCGAAGCGGGAAGGGGCCTACCGCTGGGCCTTGGACGACTACGATCTCTACGCCGTACGCATCGATGGTCAAGAGATGCAGCGGCTAACCTCCACGCCGGGCTACGATGCGGAGGCGACCGTGTCGCCGGACGGCAAGACGATCGTCTGGACGTCCGTGAAAGACGGGGACTTGGATCTCTATGCCATGAATCTCGATGGCTCGAAGCCCCGGCGGCTGACGAACGAGATCGGCTATGACGGCGGAGCGTTCTTTTCACCGGACAGTCAGCGCATCGTCTATCGGGCGGCTCACCCGACCGATCAGGCGGAGATCGATAAGTACAAGGACTTACTCAAACAGAGGCTGATAGAGCCTGGGCAACTTGAAATTTTCGTGATGAATGCAGATGGAAGCGGGCAACGGCCGGTCACGTCGAACGGCGCCTCGAATTTTTCACCGTTCTATTTTCCCGATGGCAAGAGGATCATCTTCTCATCGAATATTGAAACACAAGGCGAAGGAGGCCGACCAAGCTTCCATCTTTATGCAATCGGTGAGGACGGAGCCGGGCTCGAACGGCTCACGTTCGACGGACAATTCAACAGCTTCCCCATGTTTTCGCCGGATGGTAGCAGGTTGGTTTGGGTGTCGGATCGCCAGACCAAGGTCCCTGGCGAATTTAATGTGTTTCTTGCCGAATGGGTGCCGTAACGCGGTGGTGAACCATCGGTGATCAGTGATGGGTGATCGCATACGCCAAGACCGCGACCCTGCCACGCTTACTCGGTACCCAGCATCCGGCACCCAACACGTATCAACGCGGCTTGTAAGACTCCTTCCCCTCATTTTTTCAAGTGCCGCTCTTGTCCTCGCGTTCGTGGGGTTATTCGAATGGGATGTGCCGCTGACCTGGCTCATCCGTTCCCTCAACGATGCGCACATGGACCACCTCGCCAATCCCTGGCTGGCTCAGCTCAGCGATATCGGTGACCGCCTCGGCAAGGGGGAGTCTCTGGTCATCCTGAGTCTCGCGCTGCTGGCGGTCGGGTATGGATTGAAACATCCGAAGTGGAAGGACGCAGGCTGGCAGAGTCTTATCGCGCACGGTCTCGCCGCATTGGGCGTCAATATATTGAAACATGCCATTGGCCGCCCTCGCCCTAAATTTATGCATGCCGGCAACCTCGAGCTTTCCCCAGTTACCGGCAGCGGATGGGACTCGTTTCCATCCGGGCATGCGGCAGCAGCATTCGCGGTCGCAACCGTACTGGCCACAAAGTTTCCGCGAGCGAGATGGCCCATTCTCGCGGTGGCAGTGGCCATTGGCGCCAGTCGGATTGTTCGTGGGTCGCACTATCTCACCGACGTAGCCGGAGGAGCGGCCCTTGGTTGCGTTATGGGAATGATCGCAGCCCATCCATGGCGCGAATGGCGTAGATCGGCTGGAATGGCTGTCTGTCGGATGACGCCGTTTTTCGTGGCGACGCTTGCGTTCGTCTGGACGATCATGCAACTCCCGTCCGAAGCTTGGCCATCCCCACAGCTCTTGTGGGGTGGTGTGATGCTCACCCTAGCGGGACTCGTGAGCCATATATTGTGGACGGTGCAGTCATGGTGGTACCCGACCTGGTTGTCCGGGCCGTTGGCTCGCGGGCTCGTAGGCCTGGGGTTAGGGATGACGACCGGCTCTCCGTTTATCACAACTATCGTGCTGCTCGTCTGTGCCGCACATTGGCTGGATAGTCTCCCTGGTCAGCGCGAGTCCTTGGCAGAGCGGCATGTGGGGTTATGGGCGGCCATGACAGAGGGTCTGTTTGTCGTCGCTATGCTATTGGTGCTGGGGGCGAGTTACGCACTAAAGGGTATTGTGCCGATGTAAGTTTTGTTTGTCTGATTGTGTTTGTTTTGTTTATTCGGTTGAAATTGCAACCAAATGAACCAAGCAAGCCAGATCAACCGCTCAATGGCCGAAAACAGTGGGAGGAGGTGGCGTGGTTGCACCTTCTGGAATCGTCACCATCGGCTGGTTGGCCAGCAACACGTAGCCATAGCGTTTGAGAATAGGGACCAGCCCCTGTGCTTCCGCCGGCAATTTTGATTGTGCGCTCTCCGGCAAGAGGATCATCACTCGCTTTGTCTCTTTCAGAGCTGCCCGTATCTTGTCCTCCTCCCCAATGGGCACGAAAAGCGTCTTGCGTCTCGCATAAAATACGAAGGACGGTCTTAGTGTGCCATAGGCAATGAATTGATCCTGGCGATCTAGATTCAGTCCCGCGGCATAGGCAAGTTCCTGCGGGGGTGCGACCACATAGCGATTGATGTGCGGAACCGCAATCACGATGACGATCAGAACGAGACCAGCTAAGCTTCCCCCCGCCACCCAGAACGCTCCTCCACGCCGCTCGTCGTTTAACCCAAGATATCCTACCAACGTCATCCCGAGTAACAATAGTGCTGCAACCAGATAGGGGCCAATACCGAGATCCACCTGTCCGGCCAGGGGGAACTCCCGCACCAGCTTAGAGGCGTAGGTGGTGTAGAGCGTGGGGAGGCAGGCAAAGCCGATCGCCAAGAGGTATCCCACTCCCATCATGAGATGGATGGAGCCTCGAATCCCTTTCGTCGTCGGATCCTGAAGGCAGCGGGACCAGTATGAGGCTGCTAATAGGGCGGCGGCGGGAAACAACGGACCGATATAGTGGGGCAACCGGGTGGAAGAGGCCGTGAAAAACACGAAGACGCCCACGACCCATAATGCCGCAAAGAGGTCGAGTTCTGATGGTCCTGCGGGGTCTGGATGGGTACCCGCACGCCGTATGAGGTACCAATCTTTGAACGTACGATAGAGTGGGACCGGAAGCAGCGCGCTCCATGGGAAAAAGCCTAAGAGCAGGACCGGGAGATAGAAGAAGATGGTGCCGTTGTGCCCTTCCATCGGAGCCAGGAATCGCCCGATCGTATGGGCCTTTGCGCTAGTGGCATAGGCGTCGCCATGCACGAGGAACATGGTCGCATACCAGGGGGCGGCGAGCAGAATGAACAGCAGCATGCCGGCAAGCGGAGCCCCCCTCTGCCAATAGTCCCCCCACCGGCGTGTCCAGGTGAGGTAGAGTGCCATTGTGATGAGGGGAACGGCGAACCCGACCGGTCCTTTCGTCAGCGTGGCGGCAGCCATACCGATATAAAACATCCAGATCCATCGGCGCACGCCGCCCTTACCATGCAGTCCTAGCCAGAATCCGTACAGCGATGCTGTGGTGAAAAAAATCAAGACACTGTCGGTCAGCGCCATGCGTCCAAGTGCGAGGACCTCCAGGTTGAGCAAGACCATCAAGCCGCCGAAGAGTGCGACGGTTCGATCGCGCTGGTGCACGAGAAACAAGTACTGGATGAGAATCAAGCCCACGCCGAAGAGGGCTGAGGGGAATCGTGCGGCGAACTCGTTGACACCGAACAGGCGATACGACTGATCCATCAGCCAATAGAGAAAGACCGGTTTCGCGACGCGCAGCTCACCGTTGAACGTCGGCGTCAGGCGATCCCCCGAGTCGAACATTTCTCGCCCTGCTTCGGCGTTCCGTCCCTCGTCACGGTCGGTCAAGCCCATGTCGCCGAGCCCCAAGAAGAACAACAGCCCCGAGAGAAGCAGGAGGGCGAGGAGGAGCAGTGCGTGGGGAGAACGGTCGGTCGTGGTCATAGAATTGTTCAGATCGTGTGGTGCCCGCGTGTGTTGAGCGTATTGAATCTCAAAGAGTTAAGAGGAGGGGCCGGCCGGTCGGCTTGCCTGGCTCGCGCGCGAGATCAGCATCAGGTTGCGAACATAGACGATCGATCCAACGCTCTGCCCTGCGATGAAGACTGGATCTGCCCGATAGATCGCATAGGCGAGCGTGATGAGCCCGCCTATCAAGCTCATGTACCAAAACGAAATCGGGACCTGACTCGCCGCCTTTTTTTCAGAGGCAATCCATTGGACCACCCAGCGGCCGAAAAACAGCCCTTGACCGAGAAATCCGATACCGATCCAGATGGTTTCGAGGCTCATCATGGAACCGTCATGCTCGGCGGGCGTGACGCGCACGGTAGCTGATTCTCATGGTCCATGGTGTTTCGCTTTTCACGCCTCTCCATTCACTACTGGTCGCGGAACGTATACCGCAATACTCTGGTTTGCATCCACCGCACAGCAATCAAATCGTAGAGAGACTTAAATAATCGGTTGCCCATGCCGTATTTGGAGATGCCGTGAATGCGCGGGTAATGCCGGACCGGCACCTCCGTGACCGTGAACCCGTGCATGAGCGCGAGCGCGGGAAAGAATCGGTGCATGCCCTCGAAGAGTCTGACGCGTTCCAGCACGGGCCGTCGGAATATCTTGAGTGGGCACCCTGTGTCATGGATGCCGTCGTGGGTAAAGAAATTCCGCACGCGGTTGGCGATTCGGGACGATATTTTTTTCACCAGGCCATCCTGCCGCTCTTGCCTCCATCCGCACACGAGATCGTGGGTATTAGTATAGGGGAGGAGTTTCAAGATATCTGTGCTGTCCTGTTGAAGGTCGCCGTCGATTTGGATGATCAATTCGCCGGAAGACTGGCTGAACCCTGCCTCAAGCGCGCAGGTCTTGCCATAATTTCGATCGAAATGGAACACCCGAATGTGGGAGTCCTGCGCTGCCAGGCGATCTAGCTCTTCACTGCTGCCGTCGCTGCTACCATCGTCTACGAAGATGATTTCGAACGGCCGAGTCTTCGAGGGCGCGTATGAATGCATGACGGTCAGCAGACCCTCAATCAGCGGAACGAGATTGTCTCGTTCATCTTTGATGGGGATGATGACGGAAGCCCATGGATGGGATGGCACGGCCATGCGGGGTAGATATTCCTGACGCAGAAGGGAGCCAACACGTTCACGCTGGCATTCTACAGAATGCCGGGGGGAGCGTCAAACGATGGGGAAGTGAGTGGTGATGAGTGATGGGTGAGCAGTGATGACGGAGGATTGCTGGGTCTGTCCTCATCACCCATCACCGATGACTCATCACTTCCCTGCCTCGGCGATCGTGAAGCGCATCGTACCCATCAGGCTCATCTCGTTGACCTGTTCTCCCACATGGATTTCTACTTTGTACCGGCCGGGTTTCCATGTGCCTTGTGGAGGGGAGAGGGTGAGATAGCCGCTGTCGTCTTCGAGCGAAATGTGCATGGCATCTTGTCCGATTACCATGGTGGGATCGAGGCCCTCTACCGTTTCCGGGTAGCAGTGTCCGAACACCTGAAACCCCTGATAGTGCTGATGAAGGTGGAAGACAATGAAGACGGCTGGAGTATCGGGGCGAAACGAGTCGGTCGGTTTCACGGGCACGATCTCGTGCGTACGGTGAAAGCCTAGTTCCTCGTCGAACCCTTCTGCCATCGTAATGGTGTGGAATAGCCCTTGCGGCGGGGCGTCGAAGTCGTAGGGGACGACATCTTGGGGACGGTTCTGAAAGTCCGGGATGGGGGAATTTTTGGCGATCGGCAGCTCTGCGGCCTGGAGTGTCGGCAGCGCCGACAACGCGATGACAATGACTGCTGCGATCGCTCCTTGCCCCACTTGTTTCGCGCCTCTCGCCATCTCCTCTTGGTACACCGGTCGATGGGAACTGTCAAGGCAAGATGAGGGGTCAGGGTAAGGGACACCGAAGAGCCCGTTGCGGCTGTTTCCCGCCGTCTGCTAGAATTCACGCATCGTGAAACTGAAGCGAGAAGGAGCGGGCGGCACCGGGATGTTGTAATGTTACAGGACGCAGACGCCTTACCCCAGCTCATCGGCGACTATAAGCCGGTTGATCAGTGGCAAGTCCACATCAATGCGCTCTTCTACCGTTTCCGGGGCGATCAGATTCGCAGCTTCTACCAGACGTTTGCTTCAGCCGACTATCGGCTTGCCCATGCACTCGCGGCTGATTATTACGAAAAAGTCGTGAAGCGCGAGAAGTCGCGGAGTAAAGGGGTGACAGAACAGCGGATTCCCACAGAATCCGGCTCCAGCGATACCCCGGCTACCCCCTTACCCCCTGCGTCGCCCCTGACAGTCATGGAGCTCGGTCCCGGCAACGGCAATCTTGCCGCCTGTTTCTTGAGCCATCTCAAGATCCTCGATAAAGATGGAATGGTGTATCCCCGCATTCGATATGTGCTTGTCGATAGGGAACAAGCCGTGCTCGACGCGGCCCTGGCTCATCCTGCGCTCGTGGTCCATCGCAGTCTTGTCGAGACGCATCGAGGGACCGTGGATCGGCTCGACGTTGTTGCGGGTGGCAGCGTCGATCGCATTATTTGTAACGAACTGTGGAATGATCTCTCAACGAAACTGATGTCGCGCCTGGGGGGCGACATTGAAGAAGAGTTCATGCGACCGAACTTGAGCGAAGCCGCGCATGCGAAAATTCCTGACTGGGCAGCTTTTGTCAGGGCGTTCGACGGCATGGATATCGAGGCGCTCAAGGGGTTTCCGCCGTTTCTCGACGACCTGGTATGGGAGCGTGAATATCGGGAGGTCGAATGGAAAGAGGTCCCCTATCGGAAGACGATCACAGATTTCCTCAAACGTATCGATGAGCACGTGCTGGTTCCCGTCAATCTGGGGGCCTATGCCACGATCAAGGAAGCCAAGCGTCTGTTGGCTCCCGAGGCAATCGGGTTCAGCAGTTTCGACGCGGGCACAGCGGACATGGACGTTCTGAACGATCCGGAGAAGCCCTGCCATGGCCAATTTGGGGGGCAACAGAGTTTCATGGTCAACTTTGCATTGGCCGAAGCGGTCGCCAAACAGTTGGAGGCCGGCACGATGATCATGGAGAGTCAGCGTGAGTTTGTGGGGCGTAGTTTGGGGACCAACGTCTTGACACTGATGGACCTCATTGCGACCCATCCTTCTGCTGGTACGAGAATGGCGCTGTGGGAACAGGACCGCTTGATGCTCAAGACCCTCCGAGCGTTGAACGAAACCTATCGGAGCCCCTACGCGCGCCATTTGGACTTCCCCATTTCGTTAGAGATGCCGCCGGAGGAACGTGAGACACTCCAAGCCCTTGTGCGCTCGCTCACGTCGACAGGGGTTCCGGACACAGTGGCCTATCTCACAGAAGAAGAGCTGAGCCTGGCCTCGAGGGACCTCGAAGCTATCGGCTACGATCCTCAGTCGTTCATGATTGCCTTGACCGCACCACCGAGCCCTGTGGATTACTTTCACTGCATTGTCAGACCGCACTGATTTTCTGAGGCCATCCGGCTCGGTGGTCCAATTTCTCTGCTTGACTCAGTTCCTGTTCTTCTATAGCCTTTATGATCTTCTCCTCATCTGAGGAAGGTCCTCACCGGTTGACTACTTCAACGCCTATGGGCGAGTGGGCCTGGGTGGGACAAAAGAGAAAGTGAGTGATCGATGTTTGGATCGTTCGGATGGATGGAATTGACGCTGATTCTGGTCATTGTCTTGATCATTTTCGGAGCCGGAAAGATTCCGCAGTTGGGTGAGGGGCTGGGGAAGGCCATTAAAGGATTTAAGAAGAGCGTCAACGAGGCCGATGCCATTGACGTGACGCCTCCTCCGTCCGAGGCGCCTGCCGAGCCCCCGCAGGTCACGCAAGCGCAGGCTGACGCACCGGCTCCGGCTGAATCAGCGAAGCATGTTAAGCAAGGGTAGGGGACGTGAGGCGTAAGGCGTGAAGCGCCAAGAGGAGTGAGACGCTTCCTTTTTTTTGCGTTGCGCGTGACGCGTGATGTTTTGCGAATGACGAACCATGTTCGGATTGGGCATTGGCGAAGTTCTCATTATTTTGGTCATCGCGTTTTTGCTGTTCGGCCCTAAACAGCTGCCTGAAGTCGCTCGCCAGGTCGGGAAAGCGGTCAAGGGGTTCAAGGATACAGCGGAGGATTTGAGGAAGTCGGTGGAGCCGGAACTCAACATGATCCAACAGGAAGTGAAGATGGTCGAACAAGACTTTCAAGCTTCGATCAAAGACGCGGAAGAGCAGATCAACGCTGCGACGACGTCGGCAGAGAAACAGATTGATTCGAAGGGGTCCAACAATCAGACGTGAACATTGTGAGGGTCGAGGAAGAGGCGAGGCGGGTGACCCTGGCTCACTGGGCTCTCTACCAGCTTGCAAATGCAGCCAGCTCTTGACCTGATGGAGTCATTGCATTCCTCACGAATTGCATGCGGTTTGAAGTTCGCAGTAGGCATTTCTCCAGCCTGCACCGTTACGTTGGTCTGATAGGATTTCTAGTCCCGTTTGGTGTTGACCGTTAGCCCCACCCTCGTTGTCATTGCCTCGATTAGTTGCGCCACCACCGCATGACGTACCAACAGCCGCCCTCTCCCATTCACAGAAGTATCGTATGAGGACTATCAGGCAGACAGGGTGGACCGGTCTACTCACCCTGTGTGGTGCCGCCGTGATGGCAGCGGGGATGTCATTCTTGATGGCCCAAGCGCAGGCTGCATTTGAATTGCCGGAGGGGGAAAGGATCACCCATCTCCCTGCCGTTCCTCGCTCAATTCCGCAGAAGGAAGAATACGAACTCTACGATCCGAAGATCGGAAAGAATTTCGATCTCTCAAAATTTTGGATACGAGCCGATCTTCGTGTGCGGCCGGTCATGCGGAACGGCGTCTGTTTCGGCAGTAATATTGTCGGGAACGGAGCCTGTAACCTTCCTAACTCCGGCACCACCCCGAATGGTACTCCTGGCAAACAAAACGACTTCTATTCCCAACAGTTGACAAGGTTAGGTATCGGGTACGACCTTTCGCAGGATCTGAATTTCTACATGGAGCTACAAGACTCGAGGACCTGGGGTGGGAATGGGGCCAATGGTAGAGAGGGCGTCCAAGACGATGCGAGAAACCAGAACGGTTGTGCGACAGCCAATGGCGGGGGCAACTGCAACACATTGGGGGTCCGCGCTGCCTACATGTTGGTCCGGAACTTCGCCGGGTTTCAAGGCCTGAGCGTGAAGGCCGGTCGGCAATATGTGGTGTTCGGCAACCAGTCTCTGTTCGGCGCTTTCGATTGGTCCAATACAGGAATTTCCCATGACGGCGTGATGTTGCAATACAGTGCCAAGGCTTGGGATACCTACGGCGGCTGGTTCCGCACCTCTGAATCCGATCTCGGGCAGGCAGTGCCGGTCGGCGCGCTCAACCCGAACATCGGACCAAGCACCATCAATAACGGCAATGCGAATCAAGACTCCGACATATTCATTTTCTATAACCAGATCAAGTCGGTGCCGGGATTTATCATCGAGCCCTACTACTTTCTCTACTCTAACCGGTACAACTCGCAGGACAACCGGGCCCAGGGTCTCGGTACACCGAGGCACTCGAACCAGACCCGTCATAACGTCGGAGGCAGGATCGAGATGCGCAAGGGAAACTTCGACGCGATAAGCGAAACGCTTTACCAGTTCGGCCAAATGGGCGACACCGGCGGGCCCAATGGCCCAGGTTATGGAAACCAGAAGTACCTACATATTAGCGCTTGGGCGACCAGAAACTGGATTGGCTACACGCATTACGAGTGGGCTTGGAAGCCTCGGATAGCCTTCAACTTCGACTATGCCTCGGGCGATGGCCGAGCGAACTGTACGATTGGTGGCAACACAGATTGTAAAACGGCCAATACGTTTGAGAACCTATACCCGACCAACCACATTCACATGGGCTATATGGATGTCCAAAGCTGGAAAAATCTTATGGGATTCGCGGTCAACTTGCAATTCCGCCCAACCAAGGATGACCACATTGAAGTGTGGGCTTCCAGGATAAATCTCGCCAATACGAAGGACAACTGGTATCGCGCCACCCAGGTGCCCTATGTCTATTCAAGGCCAGACAACAATAAGAGGCATGTCGGCGATGAAATAGACTTCGCCTGGACGCATCTGTTCATGGATGGCAAGTTGTCCCTCCAGGCGGTCTATGGCCATATGTTTGCCGGGGCGTATATCGCGGAAAACCTTGGCACCAGCACCGATCAAGATTGGGCGTATCTCCAGCTCTGGATGAACTTCTAGCAGGATGCTGAAAAATGGGGGGAAGGGGTAGCTGGGACGATCCGGCTTGCCCGCCGTAGGTCAGTCGTCTATACTCTGCTCGCGCTCACGCGTCACCACCATTCCTTTTTTCTGATTACCCTCACCGTGGATGATCTAACTCGACAACTCAGCGAACAGTTCGGCTTTGCGAAGTTTCGGCCAGGCCAGGAGGAGGTCATTCGCGCCGTGCTGGCAGGGCGAGACGCAATGACGGTCATGCCGACAGGGCAGGGTAAATCGCTCTGCTATCAATTGCCTGCGACGCTTTTACCCGGGTTGACCCTGGTGATTTCTCCCCTCATCGCGCTCATGCAAGATCAGGTGGCAAGCCTCCGGCAGCGAAACATCAGCGCGGCGGCGTTTCATTCTGGCCTCACGGGGTCTGAAAAACACCGTGTGATTCAGGATCTCAATCAGAAGCGGCTCCAGTTGCTCTATCTGGCACCGGAGCGGATGCAGCATGAGGGGTTTCTCCAGCTCTTGCGGACGCTGTGGGTTTCACTGCTGGTGGTCGATGAAGCGCACTGCATTTCCCAGTGGGGCCACGATTTCAGACCCGACTATCTCAAAATTGGTCGCCTTCGCCAGGAACTCACCAATCCTCCCTGCCTCGCGTTGACGGCCACCGCCACGAGCCGTGTGCAGACGGATCTCTGCAAACGGTTGTCACTGCGGGATCCCCTTAAATTGGTCGCGGGTTTCCGTCGGCCCAATCTCGCCTTGTCTGTTCGTCCTTGCCAGTCCCGTCAGGAGAAACTGGCGGCATTGGAGCGTCTGGTTCGTGAGACGGAGAAAGGCACGATTCTGGTCTATTGCGCCACGCGCCGGGCAGTGGAGGAGGTCGCGGAATGGGTGGGGCAATCTCACCAGTCGGTCGGCTACTACCATGCCGGTCTCTCTGATGAAGAGCGGCGACTCGTGCATGACGAATTTCGCCGGGGGACGGTGAGGATTCTGGCTGCGACGAATGCCTTCGGTATGGGCATCGATAAGTCGGATGTCCGGCTGGTCGTCCATTTCGACATTCCTGGAAGTGTGGAGGCCTATTACCAGGAGGTCGGTCGGGCTGGCCGAGACGGACGACCCGCCGCTTGTGTGCTGCTGTTCCATGAGCGGGATTTGGCCACGCAGGAATACTTCATTCAGCTGGCGGCCAAAGATCCTGAAGGCGCAGAGCGCGCTGCACGGATGAAGACGCTTCTTCAAGAAATGTTGGGGTATGTGTCAGTGCCGACCTGCCGGCAACTCTCGATTCTTGACTATTTCAGCGAAGAGGTCGAGCGGGCCTTGGGTCCCTGCGGCCTCTGTGACCGTTGCGTCGCGCCGGTGCGGCAGCCGAGCAGGGAGGTCTCCCACGATGCTGCCGCATCTTCGAAGGCCATCTTGGAGACCGTGTCCTGGTGCAGGGGCCGGTTTGGCGTGAGTCGAATCGTCGAGATGCTTCGCGGAAGTCGTTCGAAAGCGATGCAGGCCTATGGCGCTGAAGACTGCCCGACATACGGGGCTTGCCGCGCACGCTCGAAATTGTCGATGACGAGTCTGGTGAAGGATCTGATCGACTCAGGGTATCTGCAGGTCGAAGGCACGGAGTATCCCACGATCGATGTGACGCATAAAGGACGGGAGGTCCTGCAAGGCATCGGCACCGTGGTCTTGAGGCAGGCAGAAGAGTCTCAGCCATATGTATCGGTGATGAAGCCATCCTATCAAAGAGCAGCTTCTGTGGTGGCGTTGCGAGCATCGGCGGCGGACCCGCAGCTCTATGAACGGCTTCGGCAACTCCGCACGGAGCTTGCGGAGGAAGAGGGTGTTGCCGCCTTCATCATTTTTCACGACAAAACATTGAAGGCCATTGCTGGTCACAAGCCCGTGACGTCAGCCGCCCTCATGGAGATTCCCGGTATCGGCGCACAAAAGGTAGAACGGTATGGCCGCCGCGTGTTGGAAGTGGTGAATGGGGATAAATAGCCGTCAGCGATCACCTGTCAGCTTCTGAATAAGAGAGGTTAGCATGCGTTTTACCTCTCGGTTACTTGATTGAAGAGCTGTTGGCTGACGGATTTATTGAGATAACACAGGTCGGTTGAAAGGATAATATGGTATTCGAGTTCACTTGCCGATCCGAGCGCAATTCTTAAAAATCGAGCCAACTCTGGCTCGCCGCTTCTTCCGCATCCCTCTGCAATGTTTGCTGGTAGAGGACCCTGCGGCGCGTCTTAGCTGACTGGTGAGGCCAAACAGTTCCTGTTTGGGAAAGTCGCCGTAGCTTTGTAGATTGCCAAACTTAACTCGTGAGCCCTTTGCCAAGCTTTGAGTCGCCTGAAGTTCCGCATCTGTATTTGGTTACCTCTTAAGCTGAAAGCTGATGGCTGACAGCTATCGCGCTATCTGAAATTCCCTGCTTGTGCGAAACATTCTTGCAGTTCCCCGTAGGTCTTCGTCACCGGAAATTGCGGAAACTCCTTGGGAAGGTGATCCGGCGGACAGAAGAAGAATCCCGCGTGGGCTTCTCCTAGCATGGCAGTATCGTTATACGCATCGCCGGCGGCCAGGACATGAAAGTTGAGGGATTTCAGCGCCGCCACCGAGTGTTTCTTCTGATTCTGCATTCGCATGTGGTAATTGACGATGCGGCCGGCTTGATCGATCTCCAGCTGATTGCACAAGAGCGTCGGGAATCCGAGCTGACGCATCAGTGGTTGAGCGAACTGATAGAATGTATCGGACAAGATGATCACTTGGCATCGTTCGCGGAGCCAGGCGACAAAGTCGTTCGCTCCTTCCAGCGGCCCCATCGTGCCGATGACACTCTGGATATCGTGAATGGTGAGCTGATGCTGATCCAGAATGGCTAGCCGCCGTGTCATCAAGGCATCGTAGTCCGGCATCTCGCGGGTCGTAATTTTTAGCTCCTCGATGCCGGTCTTGATCGCGACATTGATCCAGATTTCCGGCACCAACACTCCTTCCAGATCTAAGCAAACAATCACAGGTATTCGCATGCAAGTTTCTCCTTTGAATGGCGTATCACTGATCACCCATCACTTCTTCGTAAACGCCTGGCTAAGAAACCGCCACATGTTGTCGAGAACCTGGTCCAAGAGCGATGAGCCTGGCCAGTTCCGTCGGGATTCCTCTTCGTGCCGTTCAGCCCATTCTAAGGCCATCGGGAGCGGGATGAGTCGAGGGGGAGTGCTGGTTAAGGTGCCCCAGGCCAGCCCGAGGATGGAGCTCATTCGCATCGAGACCGGCAGGGGCACGACCGGATTCTGCTCCAGATCTTGACATAGTTCCGCCGGTGAGGTGACGAGGAGTTCCCGGCAGGCGGCCGGCCGTGCTTCGTAAATTGAACAGGTCTCATTCTCTAAATAGGGACAAGGAATTC
>JBDTPK010000009.1:0-19880 GCA_039932735.1 Nitrospirota bacterium | reverse complement strand
CCGCCCTTTTGCAGGTTGAACCTTTCGAATATTCGAAATATTAGAATCTGTTTCTTGTTCTACTGTTTCTTGTAAACCTGTATCTTGTGTGGTTACATTTCTTGACCACGGGCCTGGTGAAATTTCTTGACCACCCCCCTGGCCAACTTTCTTTACCAGGGGGAGGCTCATTTTTTTACCAGGGGTCTCGTCGCGGATATTGAGGCGGTAGACCGTGGGTTCGTCGCCTCGTTCGACGCTGCGTTGGCGTTCAGTAAAGATAATCTGCCTCTCCTGGAGGCTCCGGAGAGCACGGAGGAGACTGGGCTTACTGAGCCCTGTGCCGTGGTCGAGCACCTTCCCGTCTCGGGTCGTGATGCCAGTGAGCATCTGTGAGAGGCTAATCGTGTCGCTGTCGCGCTTGAATCCGAATGTGCGACGGATGATGTACATGAGAACTTTGATCTCAGCACCCGACAGGTACGCGAGCAGCTCATCGAAGAGAGCATCGGGTACCTGGGTATAGTTGGGCCCCTCGAAGCCGAGAAACGGCTTCTGGAGACCTCCTGAGTTTTTAGTTGTCATAAAGTAAACCTCCGATGGCCAGGAACTTGGTCCCACCATTGGAGGTTGCTACAATCCCCTACTTGTAACGGAGAGGCGGTTGGTAGCGAGTCGCAATGGCTCCTTCTGGCCGTCTTTTCTCTTTGTTAATCTGACGGACGCTCCGGTTCTGCGGACTTCCGGGTTTCCGGATCACCGGATATCCAGCGAACCAGAAAGCTGGAATCCCGGTTCTTCGTAAGATCGTCAAGGGCCCCCAATAGGGAGGCCTCGGCAATCTCTTCATACGTGATACGGCGCCCCAACTGGCCCCTCAACCGTCGCTTGATCTCGTCGATTGCCTCGACGGCCTCGGGACAGATGCGGTAAGTCGCCTTCATGAACGTCGACCGGTCAATTCCGTCGCGCGATGCGAGCCCGCCCGGATTGCCGGCAGTCCGGCTTTCCGGAAGTCCGGTGGCTTCCTGCTCGGCGAGTACTTCGGCCCGGCTACGCAGGATCGAGCTGCGTCCCTTGGGCGGATCGAGCTCATCAAACCGGATTGGGCTGCGTCTCTTAGTCATGGGTGATTTCCCGGGCGATGTTCCGGTATGCTTGGGATGCCTCCAGGTCGGGCATCAAACTGACAATGGGGGTTCCTGAGTTGGGGGCCTCAGCCACGCGCACCGACTGCTTGATCACCTCATTGAACAGCCTGATGCCTTCCCGTTTGCAGAGAACGGCCAAGAAATCATAGACCTCTCGGCTGTTGATGGTGCGGCTGTCAAACTTGGTGGCCAGGACGCCCAGGATCTGGAGGCCTGGGTTGGTAACTCCTCGGACGTCCACAACGGTCTCCAGGAGCAGCTTTAGACCGCGCAGGGACATCAGGTCGCATGACACTGGCACCAGCACGGAGTGAGCCGCGGTCATGGCGTTGACGGTCAGGATTCCGAAGCTGGGCGCGGTATCGAGGAGAATGATGTCGTACAGGCTAACCACGGGTTCGAGGCGGCGCTTGAGTACGCTTTCCTGGGCGAGCATCTTCTTGAGTTCGACCTCGGCGCCAGACAGATCAATGTTCGACGGCACGAGATCGAAGCCGTGCTTCGTCTTGATGGTGATCTGAGCAATGTCGGAGATCCGGTCGACAAGGAAGTCGTACACGGTGCGCTGCAGGGAGGTCGTATCCATGCCTAGGCATACGGAACACCCGCCCTGAGGGTCGAGATCGATCAGGAGGACGCGCTTGCCCAGGCCGGCCAGGCAAGTGGCCAAGTTGACGGCGGTGGTCGTCTTGGCAACACCGCCCTTCTGGTTCGCCACGGCAATGACCCATGCTGAGTCAATAGGGCGGGCTTGCTCACCAAGCATGGCCGCGACGACACTCTCCCGAATGCGGTAGGCGTTGCCGACCTTCGTAGCCTGTAGACGACCGTCCCGGATATACCGGATGACGGTGTTTGTGTGGAGCTTCAGCTTTGCAGCCGTCTGCTCCGTGGTGAGATAGTTGTCCACGGCCATATCCTTCTAAACAACGGGCACTAACGCAACCCAGTGTAAACGATCTGATCCAGTCCCGTCAAGAGGCAAATTGACAACGGAAACCAGATCCCTCAGCCGATCCGGATTCCCGGATGCCCGGCATTGAGCAAATACGGACGCCCGGCAATCCAGAATACCGGATCTCCGGAAATGAAGCACCACAGCCTGATGTCCGACCGCTCCAGGCATCTGTAGCAGAGCGAAATAAATCCAGAATGACGGATATCCGGCATTCCGGATAAGTAATCTGTGTGCGCGTGGCCGAGGCCGGCAAGCGCGAGACAGACCCACGTCCAGTCGGCGCCCCTATTTACCCTATTTAACTGTCTCATCTCCGGAGACCGTAGCCTCGTACCAGGCGCGCAAAGCTGCTGCAGGCCCTTCGAGGGCAAGCGTCGGGGCTGTGATCGGCACGCGGTACAGCTCGGCGAGAACGCGAACGGCCGCACGAAGGGCGTTTGTGGCGTTGCCATCGTGCAGTCGGGCCACCTCATCGAGCAGGGGATCAATCTCGGCGCCGAGCCGAATCGCGCGCATCGGAGGCCTGTCGGCCATGAGACGTTCCTTCGCATGGTCGTACCAGCGACTCGGCCAGTGCAACGGGCAGTTCCGGCCCGCCCGGAAGAACGCCAACGACGGCTGCTGCGGTCGCGATCCGCTCCCGCGCGTCCAGGTCGGCCGCCACCTCGATGGCCGCATCGAGAGCATCGAAGGCCAAGGCGAGCAAGGCAGGCACGTCGTATCGGTTGGCGCGAAGGGCGATTTGCACAGACTGGAGTCGGGTACTATTGGCTGGGCGTTCTCATAGAGCAGGCGACCGATCACAGCCGAGGTCGAGACCGAACAAGTCGGCGGTGGAGGCAGGATGATCGCAGGCCCTAGCACTCGACGTCTCTGACGGAACCATGCTTGTTATCCCGCGGAGTGCCCTTTGTCCCCACCGGAGGACGGTGCTAGAGTTCCTCGACAGTTCACTGAACCCGGCCAGGGCAGACGACCCCAGGGACTACTGCTGATGCATGAGCCGCCCACTTGGCTGGACGGCCCCTGCCGTCTCTGCTTCCGCTACCCAGCTGAACGGTTACACCTGTGCGCATGTCCTGGACATGGCAATCCTGGCTCGTAATCAACCCAAAGGAGTGGTAACGATGAAGCGCATACTGATCGTCCTTACTGGGGTTCTTGTCCTTGGCCTGCTTCTACACATTGACTCAGATTCTCCGTCGCACTCCGATCCGCAGCCGCTTCGTGAAGGGTGGCCTGGTGTTTTTATCATGAATCCACAGAGAGTCTATGCTACTGATCAATCTGATTGCGCGTGGTTTTGTCTGCCAGCCCATCCATGGGTAACTTTTGCGTGGTCTGTATTCCGCGTTTCACCTAAGTACTGGACCACACCAACCGCAGCACCCGCCGGAACACCAACCGCAACCCCGCGAGCACTTTCATGGCAGGAACACAATAACGGTAATCTCCCGCCGGTAGTCATAAAGGTGAGCTGGGGGGGGAGTTGGGAAACGCTGGAAATCGCACCAAATCACACAACTTCTGGAAGCAGCAACATTATTTTACACGAAACCCACAAGCAGTCCTGCGATGGTGGAAATGGAGCCACGAGACAAAATCTCGACCCGGGTGGCGCCCCCTGCGTCTCCTCTGTTGATTTTGATATCGACTGGAAAGAGAAGGTGAATGGCAATCAGTGGGACTGGATATACTTCTGGGTTCGCGACCCAGATTTCGTTGCGATGAAGGCAGTGGATACAACGAACTGCCCTACTGGCTCATGGCCATATGAGTACGTGAATAGAGGTCCGCTGTACTCTATCTGCCAGTCGTTCTCCAATCTGTACCAGCGGGTCCACGGAATTGGTGGGATCAACGTCACATATGACGTCTTGTATCAGGAGGGTGCGCCGCCATCTCCTACGTCAGGCGCGACAACAACACCGCCTGTGCCCGTTACTCCGACACCTTGCTCTGGAACAGGCTGCTGATGCTGGCATGACGGGCGGTTTTGAACAGGAAGAGGGGGTTCCTCGCAACCCCCTCTTCCTGTATACTCTCCTTGTAACCGTTCATCCCTCTTCCGCCACCGGTAGCAGGATGAACGGTTACCTTCTCACGGTCAATTTTGCAGTGTTGTACCCTGACCAAAGCTGGAGTGATCCATGCATACAAAGATGCGTCATGTCACTAGCGTCTCCATTCTGATGATACTCATCCTGCAGGCAACTCTGAGGGCGACTGCCCACATCGTTGCCGACGGGCGCGCAGCCGACACCGTCATCCACTTGAAACCTCCGATCCTGCCCAGTGCGCGTGTTCACGAGTTAGCATATGCAGATAATGATCGACTTATCATGGTGCGCGAACCGGATCCTCCCATCTGGTATAGCGCCACCATTCTGACCCGCGAAGGTGACGTTGTAGGAGCTTGGCCTCAGCCACCAGCGGGAATGGCGTGGCGACCGCAAACGGTGGCGTCAGATCGGGCTCGCGAACGGGTGTTCTTCAGTCTGGGCGATGCCCCTCTCTATCTCTACGACCCAATGGGGCGCTGGCTCGGAAGCTGGAGAGCCGACGCGCGGAGCGGCGACATCTGGCCTCGGCGTATCCGTCTGTCCGGGACCGGCACCGTGCTTGGTCTCGTGGAGTCGACTCCACCACAACTGCATCGCTGGGACGCAGCCGGTAAGTATCGCGGCGTATGGGATCCGAGGGCAGGCCAGATGACCGGATTCGACGATTATGTGGTAGATGAAGCGGATCGCATTCTCCTCATCGATCATACAGGCGACGGGTCACATATACGTCGCTTTGAAATGAGTGGTCAGTTACAAGGGAAGCTCGACCTACAGTGGCCTGCCATTCTCGGGCCAGCACCCATTCAGCAGAACCCCATCATCTTCCAGGCCATCGCCGTCGATCATCGCGACGGGACGCTGCTGGTTCATCATTACGGACAATCTTCGCATTCTCAGTATGTTATCAAGTTCAAACCGGATGGTCGATTTGTCACGGCTGATGCTCTTTGGAGGATGGATCCGCGCTATCATCCTCAGTACGCCTTCATTGAGCCTCACCCGACCGATGGATATGCCATCGCATGGACACCGGATAGCAGAGTGGATGGTCGTGGCTACGAAGACGCTGGAGTATCTCAGTTTGATGCACGTGGGAGGCTCGTGGCAGTTACACGGACGTCTGTGGGCGATACATTTTCTGAGACCTGGCCGCGTGCGCGCTTGGCAGGTTCCGTGCCACCGGTCGTGCTGTTTCCGCACTCGGCCGTCGTTGGTTCGACGGATTCCCCGCCGGGTTGGCGGCGTCAGGCGCCTCCGTTCGCGATGGATGTGGCGACAGCTGGAGATGGCGCAGTTGCCCTGAGGGGCTGGGATGACACCGAGGGAACCGTTACGCTCTTTGGGTCTGACAAGCGAACCGTTTGGTCTGCACCATGTGAGTGCCCATTGGCAACAGGAATTGCGATCGACAGCGCTCGGGTGTACATCAGCGACCCCCTGACGCGGGCTGTGCTCGCCCTGCGACGTAGCGATGGTAGCGCGGATGGACATATCGCTCCGCCGGACGCCCTGGCAGGGTGGCCGGTAGACATTGCGTCTCCGAAGAGCGACGAACTTGTCACTATCGGCTATGGCGGCGATATCAATCTCTGGTCTTGGGGAGCACGGCTCCCCGGTCCGCGGCGCTCATGGCAGACGCGCGGAGCGGCGCACCCAATTGCCATTGCCTCGGAGCGGAACCGTATCGCGGTTCTGCTGGCGGACAGCAGCGTGGAGGTCTGGACAACGGACGGCGCGTTTGTTGACCGCTGGGCCGTGAATTCACTTGGTCAAGGGCCGGTGGTCGATATCGCCCTAGATACCCAGCAGCATGTGAGTGTTCTTGATGCTGGCGGTCCTGCCATCCAGACGTTTGCAGATCGGTCAGTGCCCGTGCCGGAGGTGGTCGCGGGCGATCGATCTGTCGCGGGCATCTGTCGCATTGAGGGCGATAAGGTGGCTGCGCCGTCGCGCGTTCAGCTGGGTAGCTTCGTGACGGTGACCTTGACCTTGCGAGCCGCTTGCCCCCCGGTCGCAGACTCGGCTGACGTGGTGATCGCTTGGGATCCAATGAACGCGTTCTGGTACGACTATGCCTTTGCTCGCACGCAAGAGGCGGTCGAACAACTGGTCACCGCCCTGTCGGTGCCCTCTATACGCTCCGGAGTGGTTGGTTCATTTTCGGGAACCAATCCAGAGGTGATCATTCCGCTGGGCACAGACCTCATGTCAGCGGTCAACGATGTGCGTGCTCGCGTTCGCTTCGACTTCGATACATATAAGCGTTTCCTGCTCCGCGAACCTCAACCCCCTGATCTCATCGCACCGGCCGACCAGCATCTGATTGCGGCAGGTCGCAAGGCCGCGCTGCCGGTGATCGTCCTGGTTGGAGAGGGAGTGCCGCCATCATCCCGCGCAGCGGCCGAGGCGTTCGTGGCGCGGGGGGGCAAGCTCTTTGCGCTGCGGATGCCCCGCGAGTGTGACCCTTGCTTCCAGAGTGATCTGAAGGACATCGCGGATATCCGCTACGGTGTGCATGCCACAGATGTGGCGGAGGTGGCCCGACGAATTCAGGGCCTGATCGATGCCCGAGGTATTCGGGACGTTCAACTGGAAGACTCGTTGGCAGATGAAGTGCAATGGGTTCCTGATTCGGCGTCGCCGCCGGCACGCGTCGTCGGTGGCACCCTGCGATGGGACCCTGCGTCGGTTGGGTCGACGTTCCTAACTTTCGCCTATCGGGTCAAGGCCGTCGAAATCGGCAGGTACCCGACCAACAAGTGGGCCCTGGCGCACTACTCCGACGCGGATGGCATCCGCCGGACCTTCGAGTTTCCACGCCCTGAAATCGAGGTCTTTGCACCTGTCCACACGCCAACACCCTTGATGTCGCCACCGGCCACGGTTACAGCGACGGCGACGAGCGGACGGGGGTTCTCCTACTTCCCCCTCGCCCTCCGTGAGCGCTGCACCCCGGCCGAGCGCCATGCCGACGCCGTCCTCGTCTTAGACGCCTCCTCTAGCATGCGTGACGTGGATGGCTCCGGCCACGTCAAGCTCGCCGCGGCCGTCGCCGCAGCCCGCACCTTTGTCGGGCTGCTCGACCTGGACGGCGGCGATCAAGCCGCCGTCGTGCAGTTCCACCGCGACGCCATCACGTTGCAATCTCTCACGGCCGACCGCGCCGCCCTCGATCGCGCCCTCGCGTCCATCCGCGTTCAGTCCCTGACCTGCCTCGTGTGCGGCGTCGAAGCCGCCGCGACTGAGCTCGCCTCGCCCCGCCGCCGCGCTACAAACTCCGCGGTCGTCATCGTTCTCACTGACGGCCGCTCCAACCCTCGGCCCGCCTCCGATGCCGTCACCGCCGCGGCTCGTCTCAAGGCCACCGGCGTTACCCTATTCACCATCGGCCTTGGCGACGATGTGGACACCGCCGCCCTCTCCGCCATGGCCGCGCCCACCGGCCGTTTCGCCCATGCGCCCACCGCTGCGGACCTTGAGACCATCTACGCCGACGTGGCCGGAGCCATCCCGTGCCCGCCGGGGGCGTTCTGGGGCGGGCGGTGAGGGGGCTCGCGCCGGCCAGAATCGACCTCGCCGTCAGATCATACCTCCCTGGTCGCCAGCCCTGGCGTTACCGCTTGACGGTGAAGGTGATGTGGATGGGCGGGCCGACGTAGCGGGTGTGCATCCACATGCGCCAGGTGCTCGTGAACGTTTGCTCCGAGACACCCGCCGGAAGCTGAGGCGCGATGAACGGGAGGTTGGGCTCTCGGAAGACAAAGGCCGCACCTGCCTCGATCGTTCCCTTCACGGCGATGTGTTCGTATGTCCCAAAGAGAAGAGCATCATCTTCGTCGGTGTTGGAGAGGTAGTCGCCTCGGACATCCGTGAGCTTGTACGGTGCCTTCGGGGCCAGGGTGATCTCGGGGACAAATCGCTCTCCGGGAGTCACCACCGTCGGATAGACGACCTTGACGACCTCGATCGCATCAGTGTCAAGCGGAATCCGCGAATGAGTGATCCCGTGGTGAAGCGTGCCCACTACGACGTGATCCGAGTCGTAGGGGCATTCGGTGCAGTCTGGCCCGAGAGCGACTGACAGGGACGGCAGGGTGGTGTAGGTCGTCCACGCGTCTCCGACGAGGTAGGACACCCCGGCGGATGTCGCAGCCCACACCCGGTTGTAGCGGTCGAGGGCAAGGTCGTTGATGCTGTTACTCGGGAGGCCTGTGTCGGCCGTGTGATGGGACCAAACACCCTTCTCGTAGACGCTGATGCCGCCGTCGTTGGTCGCAATCCATACGGACTCAGGGGTACTCTCGCGCTCGGGGCGCACAAGGATGGCCCGCACTTCGTTGCCCGAGAGGCTCCCTTCTTCCTTGGAGAGATGCACCCACGAGCCGTCTGCGTGGCGGAAGTGGCTGACGCCGTCGCGGATAAGCCCGACCCAGACATCATCGGTTGAATCAAAGGCGATCGCGTGAGCGTGGTCGCTTACCAGCGTGCCGTTCTGGGTTGTGAAGGGTGTCGTCCATTCCTTCCCGTCGAAGGTAGCCACACCGCCCCAGGTGCAGACCCAGATCGCCCCCTTCTGATCGACCGTCAGGCCGAAGGTGTCAGCACTTGGCAGGCCGTCCTTCTCGGTGAATGTGCGCCAGCGCGAGCCGTCATACATGGCGACGCCCGTCTTCTCGGCGGCCACCCACACCCGTCCCTCGGGATCAAAGGCAATGTCGTTGATGTCCTTGTTGAGCGTCCCTTCGGGGACGTCGCAGTCGGCCCACGCTGGCTTGCTGGACTGGGCCAGGCCGTTTCGGGGATTGCCTTCAGAGGCAAAGAAGCCGGCCCAGAGTCCCTGCTTATTGATGGCAACGACCCGCGCCTTGTTGTTGTGGATGAGGCCGCCCGTCCCTTCGACGGTGAAGGCGCTCACACCCTGATGGCGAAGGAACACGGGCCCAGCTCGTGGCGTTGCTCGAACGAGTTCGCCGCAGGCAGGTTGTGGCGTTGCGGTTATAGTTGGGCCGCTGGCAATCGCGCCACCAGGGCCAGGGGGGTGATCGGGGCGGGGAATATACGCCCAGACGACAAGAACCAGAAGAATCAACACCCCCAGAGCAATGACGGGGCTCTTGTAGAGAGGGCGAGCAGGTGGGATGTCAACGGGCGGCGGGAGATTCTTGGCGCGCTTGGCACGGCACCGAATTTCCCTTTCTTGAAGGATTCCTACGAAGCGGGCGATAGCCAGCGCCTGCTGTTCGTAGAGAATGGTTTGAGACCAGGATTGGGGCCGCGCATCAGCCAGCATGCGAGCGACCTGATTGCCCTCCCAGAAGCGACCCCTCAGCAGGTCTGCCCAGTCGGCCGTCTCGTCCTTTAGAGTAGCGAGTGCCTCATCAAAGATGGCGAGGACAGCGGCCGCGGCCAGGGCGCCGGGGTGCTCCTCAATGTGCTCGGCAACCAGGCATGAGGATCTGACCCACGGCGCCGCAGTGAGGCGATCGGCGCGCCGGTTGAGATCACCTAACGCTCGCTTGATGGAGACGAGATCAGGAAGTGGATCAGACGTCGGCGCGGAGTTGCGGCGGAGGAAGTGCATAGGAATCCTGGAGTTCAAGGGGGCAGGGAAGCCCTAGACTCGTCATACCTGCGGAATCGTCCGCATTGAGCGCTTCGCCTTCAAAGGATGCCCCGGTCTTACAGGGAGTCAAGGACAGGCGCTCTCGCCGGAGAAGCAGATAGGAGAACAGGATGAGCACGTTTCGTTCGAAGGGTCGGATGGTTGAGTGGTGCCGCTGTATGGGTTTCACCATACGAGGAGGGATTGGCCGGGGGCGAGGCGTGATGACCGCCGCTTTCATCGCGGTCGTTATCCTGACAACGGGAGCGAGGTCGGTTGCAGCCCAGTCGATCTCTGCAGGGCAAGCCGTGCATGGGGTAGTCAGTGCACCACTCGTGTTCGGACAGAGCAACCTAGATCTTGTACTAGCCGGTGCTGCGAAGCCGGCCACGACCCAAGGCTACTCCTGGCGGGGGGTGCGCAAGGGCATCTATTGGTCATGTGAGGGCGGGCGATGTGACCCTCATCACTACGTCGAGTTCACCCCGAACATCTGTCTCCGGAACGGCAACTGGAGCGTCAGCGGTCCGCTCTGGCCGGGATTCTGGGGCATGCCGCCGCGCTGTGCGGGGACTGTACGAGCCTACTACAGCTGGCCCGGCAGCCGGGATGAAGGGTATCCCGCAAGCGCATGGACCCTATACGGGAACTAGCGACACGCATCATCAGCTGACTGCGCGAACTTGATAAGAAGGGGTGGGCTTTAGCCCACCCCTTCTTATGGTACTTATGATATAATCATATAATGAAAAAAATTATTCAACTGAGTCCTCTCATAATTATTGTCATCATCCTTGTCTTTGCTCGTAAGATGGACCGAAATATGTCCGCTCGTCCAGTCGCGGACTTGGGCAAACCTTGTATCGTTTTGGAGATGTCGTTACGGGGTGTGATGAATTATGGCTTGCAATGCCGCAAACTAGGCGGGCGCGACAACATGACGGTAATGGTGGGTCATTCAGATGTCCGGCTTGAAGATTACATCGGAGAGGAAGTTATAATCAGGGGTGCATATCGAATGAGAGAGGTTGCGGATTATGAGGAACCCGTGCTGGTCTGGCAGCAATGTATCGTTGATCAATGCCATGATATGTTTGGCGGGGTCGCCAACGGAACCAATAATGGCACAGAGGTGGTTGATGTTGTGGCCATTCAAGGGGCGCACTAGTTGTTGCGTGGCTAGAGCGGTGGAGTCTCCCCGAACCGGATATATACGACTGATGCGGAGAGGAGACGACTATGCCCCGCCCACGTCGAGCCAACGCACGACGGCGATTGTAACGCATCTTAAGACAGATCGAGCAAACGAGGGTAGTCACGGTGAGTTATCGGCGGCCTCATCTCCCAATCTTGACGAACATCTTCCTGTTCCTGCGGCGACGACCACTCCACGACACAGAATGTCCCTTCCGTGTGGTGGAGTGGCTGAGGACGCAATCCGTCGGCCTGATCGGATCCCGTGGTAGCGCGTTAGGATCAGGCGAAGTTTACGGCCCGAAAGGAATCGTCGCGGTCGACGATTAGTAGCCGTGCTGGCGAAACCAGTCCTGGAGCCGACCAAGTTTGTCGGTAGGAGATAGGGCTGAGTTCGTAATGCTCAGCAGCTGGGCTTTTTCGTCGGGGCTCAACAAAGGCAAAATGCGGCCCGCCTGCCCGAGTGAAACGAAGGGCAGGGACGCCTCGGCGATTTCCTGCTGCGCGTCGGCGTCTGTCTCTACTCCCTCAAAAAGAGTGTCGAGGTTGTTGAGAAGTTCCTGAACATCTCCAAGGCTGTCTGCTAGCGACCTGTTCATTCCTTTTTCTTCCCATTCTCGTGCAAGCTGGCGAATTGCCAGCTCAACTACTGCCGACTGGCTGATACCCATTGAGACGGCCGTGCTCGCGAGGAGGGCTTTGCCCGCCTCAGAGAGCCGAAGCGTCATGGCGTGCTGTTTCACCCGCTTATTGTATGCGGTATCACAACGGTGTCAAGTCGGTACCGCGCAGCCGGTAAGGCAAACGTTCATTTGCTTTACCGGCCCCGACGGGCAGCCTGTCGACGACGATTGCTCCTTGACGATGAGTAAGGCAACCCGGTAAAATAAGCAAAGTTAGAAGTTATGCGCTCCGCACGGCTTGCGTTACCGTCGGGGCCTCCCAGGCGGCCCACCTATGCTCATCGGATACGCGCGTGTCTCCACCATCGACCAAAATCTTGAGCTCCAGCACGACGCGCTGCGGGGTGCGGGGTGCAAGCGCATCTTCGAGGACCGGCTCAGCGGCGCTGTAGCGCAGCGACCGGGTCTGGTCGAGGCGCTTTCGCACCTTCGCGACGGGGATACGCTCGTGGTGTGGAGGCTGGATCGGCTCGGCCGTTCGCTCCGGAACCTGATTGAGGTCGTGGCCGACCTGGATGCGCGGGGGATCGGGCTCAAGAGTTTGCACGAGGCGATCGACACGACGACCAGCACCGGGCGGCTCGTCTTCCAGATCTTCGGGGCGCTGGCCGAGTTCGAGCGCAATCTCATCACCGAGCGCACCCAGGCTGGACTGGAGGCAGCCCGATCCAGAGGACGGGTGGGAGGACGGCGGTTCAAGCTTGACGAGGTGAAGATCAGACTCCTGTACGACCTGTACGATCAGAAGAGCCGATCCATTAGCGAGATCTGCCGGCTAGTCGGGATCTCCAAGCCAACGCTGTATGCATACCTGAGGCGTCGGCCGTAGAGGGTTCGAGTGAACGTCACTCTCCTCATCGTTTCCCCGTCTCAAACTTTCGCTGCATCCTCGGCCACTACAGGGGTAGTGGAAAGTACGGGGTGTCACTGGCGGCCTTCGGTAGCTAGGCGACTGGCGGACCTGACATTCCGGCGCACGGCCGCTGCTTACAAGTTGACATTGTCGAGCGGCTCTGCTATCATGGCGCTCTAGGAGGCACTGGAGACGAATGCCAGATCGAGATGTGATCCGAAGCGGCGTCGCGCCTAGCTGGTGCAAGCCCCTCCGCCTCATCAGGGGCGAGGCTGAGCCGGAGGAGGTGGCACGTGCCATCCTCTCAAGTGTTGCCAGGTGTCTGCGCGAGGAGGGAGGACTGGTCGGTCAGGAGGCTTTTGTCGCCTTGCTACAACGGTGTCAAGGGGGACAAGTCACCGGGATGGACGTTTTTACCCAACTACGCGACGTCGTCCGTGATTTCGATGGCCATCGTCACGCAAACATTGCTGATCGGGCGGCGCAGACGATCATCGCGCGCCTTCGAGCTGGTCATCAATTGACTGGAACGGTAGGCGAAGCTCTAGCCGAGGAATTCTGTCAACGGCTTGTCAATCACCACCTTTTCGACCGGATTCGAGTTAAGTTTCCGCGCCACGCACAGAGTCTGCCCGCTTATGAGGAGGTTGTCAGGCCGCACCTAGCAATTCTTGCATCGCGACTGGCGAGAACTCCTGACGCCCAAGTGCTGCGCGCCCCCCGAATTAGGTATACCGCGCGGAAGTCAATGTCTATACTTCTCCACTCCCCAATAAATTAGGCGAGGTGTGCAATGTCTGCGGATTATAGTTTTGTATTCACCTCAGATGAACGAGTGCGTCGATCGCCAGGTGACGTTCATGTCAGAAGGCGCCTATGCTTGCGACACATGGAAGAAGTCACTGGCTCGGCGCTGTCAGGTGATCTTGCCGATCTTGTAGATATCGCTATGTCTGCATACGTGTCGGATCGACTTGCTCCGCGGCGAGATCAAGGTGCACGAAAACACGACTTTAGTTGGCAACGACATTTCCACATTGAAGTTCCGGTGCGAAACTTGGAGCGCTGGCAGAACGAAAGACTCGTTGTCCAGTTACAAAATGTTCTATATTTGCTTACGGGCGACAAGTGGCATTTTGACTTTGTACTCAGGGTCGATGAAATGGTGAGCCCGCTCCGACAAGGGCGCCTTTTCGAAAGCTCGCTATCTTCGCCGCCGATTGTCGCCCTGTTCAGTGGTGGACTCGATTCCTTTGCCGGACTATGCAACGAAATCAACGAGCACCCAGGTGAGTGTTTTGTTCTAGTGTCTGCTAGCACGATCGGAAGATTAGCTTATGTTCAGAAGCAGACAATTCAGGCGCTTCGGGCGCGGCTAAACTGCAACATCTATCATATTGTCATTCCTCTCGGACTCATTCGCGAGGGCTTGCCCTACAATGACGACGAAAACACCCAGCGCTCGCGAGGCTTTCTCTATGTTGTTCTTGGCGCGGTAACGGCGCTTGCATTGGGATCCTCCAGACTTACTCTGTTCGAGAACGGCATTGGGGCCATCAACTTGCCTTATAACGATGTACCCCTTGGTACTGAGCACACGCGGGCAATCTATCCGCGTTCTCTCTTTGAGATGAGCACCTTCTTGAGCACGGTCATGGGCACACCTTTTTCTGTCAATAATCCCTCCTCGCTTTCTACCAAGGGAGTGATGTGTCGTTCTATGGCTAACTTAGGCCTGGGGGACATTTCGTCGCTGACGGTTTCATGTGATGGATTCCCTCAAAGGAACAGGAGACATCAGTGCGGGATTTGTTCTTCGTGCCTGCTTAGACGGCAAGCGCTCCATTCTTCCTGTCTCTCTCCAATAGACATGAAGTCGCAACGATATCGCTGGGACATTCTATTGGGCTTGGAACAGCTATCCGAGCGGAGACGTGATGCCTTCAATCTTATGGATGGTCAAGTTGCGGCCCTGCAAGAGACGGGATTCATTTGGCCTGCACTCACTCAGAAGTTTCCGCTTCTGTGCGAGGTCGAAGATGTGATGGCTGCTGAAGGCCTTCCCCGAGCGAACGCGCGAGAGGGCTTGGTAAGGCTCTATAGCCAATACTGCACGGAATGGGCGTCTTTCTCAAATGCCGTCGCCGGTGTCCTGCCGCAATTCAAACATCCGCAACGGAATGGGGCATCAAATGGATCCTAACATGCCACCGTCAATTGAGCCTCGTGTTATCGGTGCACGACTTAAGGAGGCGCGACGGTCTCGTGGGATTATCCAAGAGACGGCCGCTGAACAGATTGGCGTTTCGCGCACGACTATTACTGCTATGGAACAGGGACTGCGTCGCGTCAGCCCGGTAGAGCTTATGAAGCTTGCGTCGTTGTATGGCCGCACGGTAAACGAACTCGTGCGACTTGGTGAGCCTGTAGAAGATTTCGCAGTGCAGCTTCGTTCTACTCTCGGCCAAAGAGCAAGCGAAGAGGCCGATCTTTCCATATATGTGGCAGTCTTCCAGCGATTGTGCGAGGACTATTTTGAGCTTGAGCGAATTTGTAACGCCCCAATGAATCGAAAATATCCGGAGATGTACCAAATTCAACATGTCGAGCCCGAGGGAGCGGGGGAAGATATTGCAATGACGGAGCGCAATCGTTTGGGCATGGGAGACGGCCCTATCCTTCATCTGCGAGAATTGCTTGAGAGTGATGTTGGTTTGCGAATCTTTTACATAGACCTTCCATCCCGTGTAGCCGCAATGTTTGCATATACTGAAAAGTTTGGTGGCTGCATTGCTGTCAATCTAAAGCACCCAGAAGAGCGCAGGCGGATGTCTATTGCGCACGACTATGCACACTTTCTTACTCATCGTTTTCGGGCTGACATAGTGCGTCTAGGACAGCATCAACGAAAGCCGGCGCACGAACGCTTCGCCGATGCATTTGCGCGATACTTCATTATGTCTCCTGCTGGACTGCGGCGCCGATACAATGATCTACTTCAAAGCCGGGAGGGGCGTATTACTCCTGCGGATCTGTGCCGACTAGCCGACTACTACTCTGTGTCGGTTGAAGCCCTTACGAGAATGCTTGAGGAGTTGCGCTTGCTTAAGGTCGGAACGTGGGATAAATTGGTTGGCGATGGTTTCCGGGTGCGGGAAGCGCAAAACATGCTTGATCTACCTGGCCATCGAAATACGGAGTATCCTTTGCCTAGCCGATATTATTATCTTGCCGTGGAGGCTTTTAGACGAGGCGACATTTCCGAAGGACAGTTTGCGCACTTTCTTCGACTTGACCGCCGGGCAGCGAGGGAATTGGCAACGCACTTTTCTACTCAATTTGACTTGACGGAGGGCGGAGCCCTTGGTGAGCTGCCCCTTGATCTGGGCAATATCTTGCAAGTAACTCGCGGGCAAACCGGGTAAATGGTGACGAGCGATGAGCAGTGCAGATGATCTTGCCTATATGATTCTCGATGCTTGTAGTGCCCTCAATCTATATTCAACTGGTCGGATCCGCGAAATCCTTAAGGCGCAGGCCTTCAGATTCAGCGTAGTCGATTATGTGGCACGACGCGAGGCGCTATATGTCTATTCGGGCACCGATAATGCCGGAACCAGATTTCACGAGCATATCGATTGGAGCACACTATTCACCGGTGATGATTTAGAGGAACTCACTCTAAATGAAAGCGAGTCGGAGATGTTTGTTGGACTCGCGGCAGTCCTGGATGATGGCGAGGCCATGTCCTGTGCTGTCGCCATTTGCCGCGGTGGATCAATTGCGACGGACGATCGAAAGACTCGGCGTATAATGGGCGAATATGCACCGAATGTTCGAGTGCATACTACGTCGGAGTTAATAAAAGCGTGGTCGGATGCCGCGAACGTGACAGGAAGTAAATTGCGTCAAGTCCTACTCGATGTGCAGGATAGGGGTGGGTTTGTGCCTGGCCGGAATGACCCCCTCAAAACCTGGTGGGATGAGTGCATGGGGATGCAAAGATGAGTGTCTGACCCTATTGTTCTGGGACTCGACGCTCGTAGGATTCAATGAAGAATTCCTCACTCACTCCATTGTCGGCCGCCCAACCATTACGCGTCTCATCATATATCAGGCGACAGAGACGCTGCTGAAACTTATTGAACACAGATCGATACTCATCGATGAAGTGTTGATCGAATGATTCCACGCTGTGGTTCCATGACCTTGGGATGGGATATCGCGCCCAATAGACCATCGCCTGTTCAAGTGTCCGCAGAAGCGCTCGCTCGTTGTTGTCGAGGTTGAGTCCATCAAGTCTTGAGGCCAGACTTGAGAGCTTGTGATTGCCGAGGGACTTGGGAAGGGCACCTTCCGATACTAGGGCGGGATTCCTAGTGACCAAGAGTCCCTTTAGTGCCGTCTCAATCGAGAGACTTGACAACAATACATATGCCCGGGGAAGGGGATCCCCCTTGGTAATCACCTGCCGAACACCCGTCCTTTGATCCAGAACATCTACTGATGATACTTGAAGTTGTGGTTCGCGATGAGACCATATGAGTTCCGCTGCATCGCGCAACTCATCAGAAATGTGAAGCCACCCGCTTGGAGACGCATCTCGCGCGAAGCGCTGCTTGCCATTGTACTGTTCAATCTCTTCGTCTGTCTTGAGGACCGGCCTGCCCCGGTTCGCGGAAGGAGTAGCCCTCGATGTGGAACGAGACACGACTACGGCGCCGACTTCGGCTTCCGTCCTCGGGGCTTGCCCGTGTACGGCGCTTTGGTAACCGGTTCTGTGTCTCGGCTGACGACCGAGAAGACGACCGTGTTCTCATCCGAGCGGTGGAACTTGATCGCAACACTCGCTGCCTGGGCAGCCGCGTTGAGCCGGTTCTTGATCGTCATCTTGCTCGCGCCCTCGTCGGCGGTGGTTGCCATGCCGCCTGTCCCCACGGCAAGTCCCTGTAGCACGATCACGTAGTCCGGTCGGGCCGCAAGCTGGGCGGCACTGAGCTTCTGGATCATGAACGAACGCTCCTCGGGCGGATAGGATGGACACCAAGGGCGCGGGCGAGGAAGGCAACCGCCCCCGGATAAAGGCAATCATACGGCAGGGTGGGTGGAGGTTGTCAAGACCGCTGCGCCGTAGGCGGGGCGCCGCGCAAGCGGGCACGCGTCTTGACAACCTCATCAGCGTGCCAAGGCTTGGCCATATCGAGGGCGGGTGCACGTGGAGATGGTTGCGGTAGCAGGGGTGCGGGCTCTTTGGTAGACTGGAAAGTGCAAGCCTGGAGACACGTTCCCGCCGTGACCCGTCGGCACATGGGCACGGTCGCGATCGCGAATTGCCCACCGATTGGAGCCACACCCGATAAGCGCTACAGCCTGATGGATGATTCGTCAGGTGCGGGCAATGTGGGCGCGGTGGTGGGGCTTGGGACGACTCCGGGCGAGCCCTATCGGTGGTCGATTACTCCGGCTGGCGCAGGCTCACGGGCTCCATGCTGCCCGCCTTGAACCAGATCGGTGCGTCAAGCGCCCCGCTCCCCATGAGATCCCGCTCCGTGGTGAACCAGTAGCGATTCCTCCCGCCCGCGGCCTCGGTTGCCAGTTTGAGGCTCTCCAGCCGCTTCGGGCTTGTCGTCACCGTCAGGACGCGGATGCGCTTCGTGCCGTAGGTGTCGATGGGAAGAGGCGAGTCGAAGTAGGCCTGGTAGGCGTGGATGCGTTTCTGCCAGGTGCGCTTCTGGTTGTTGCTGCTGATGACGGTCATCGTCGCTCGATCTGCCTCCACGAAGAACCGCAGAAGGCGGTCGTCGCTGGCCAGGGCGAAGTAGGCGTCGGGTACCACGGTGACGCGACGCTCCCGCCCATCAGGGTCTTCCACGGGCACGAGGCCCGTGTGCATCTTCTTGAGAATCCGGTCGTCCACCCACTCCGAAAGCGTCCAGCCTGCTTGCTCGCTCGCCTCGTTCAAGGCGATGAAAACGTCGTTGAGCATGATCTGGTGGTCGAGGAAGGCCCAGGAGACGCGGTTGTCGTCCGGGCGCCAGTCGATGTCGTCTGGCCCGTAGCCCAGCTCCGAGACGAGCAGGGTAAGTCCGGCTGCGGCCAGCCCAAAGAGGGCGGGCTTGCTCCCTTCGGTGCGCAACACGGGGCGCTCGAATCGGGTGAGGAAGCCGGCGTCCACCAGATGCCGAAGCCGAGTGCGGCACTGCGAGCTCACGATCCCGCCTGCGGCGGGGAAGTAGAGGGCAGCGATCTGATCGGTGGACAGGAATCGGTGGCGGGCGACGGCGTCCACGGTCGCCACGTCGCGGTCGGTGAGGTGATAGACGGGCTTCCGTCTTCGGCGCTGACGTGATGGTCTTGATAGTGTTGCCTCTGTCTGTGTCATTCCACAGTTTACCAAATTACAGGCTCAAGGTGGGGAGAAGAAGACCGTGCGGGGGGATCATCTTTCCGTGGAGTGCGGGGAGGTGAGTTCTCCGGAGGCCCATGCATGAAAAACTCGCTAGAGTGCGCCAATTGCCTTCAGGATGTTTACGAGTGTCAAGATGCTTCCGAGGATTATCGGAATTGCCACCGCCAGTCTGACAAGAAATGCCCGAATTGTATTGTGGCTTGTCAGGATTGTTGCGATCCTGATCAGTCCGAGCATTGTGCCGAATAGGCCGATGAAGCCAATCGGGAATATGACTGCGTTCACCCAAACGCGCGGCCAGAGATTATAGATCAATGCCCATATCCCAATAATCCCCAACCCGAGAGCGAAGTCGTCAAGCCCGAACTTCCTCTCCGCGCCATTGAGAGCATTAAGGGCGGCGCCAAAAAAGAACACGCCAAGAACAAGAAAAATGATACCCACAACGGTCGTGTAATTAGAGAAATATCCTGGTGTCAGTCGCGTAAATGCGACCGCAGCGAAGAATGCCAAGCCGAGAGCTACACCTGACTCTGTGTCCGTAGTCTTGGGTTTGGTGGTCATGACTGAAACCTCCTGGCGGCATTGGTAAAAGAAGGTGGTCGTTGGTGACGACTGATCCTGTCGGCGGCCTTCGCTGTGCCACGAGGGCATCGATAACTCTACGCTCATCCATAAGGTGGGGTTGCATGTCCGTCTGGACGACTCTGCGATGCCGGCGACCCTGAATGGGCCTGCGGTTCGGATGTCGGTGGCTGTCCAGCGGCTTGCAAGCGTTGGGAGGCGGGGCTTCCGGTAGCTGACATCGAGTACTGCCCCATCGGGCGTGCTGCGGGCGTGTCGTATTGGGGCTCTGCCGCGTGCTGTAGGCGTGGCGATTGAACGACACGGCGTATCTGGCCGCGGCTCTCTGTCGTGTGCCTTGCCCCTCGGCCCGACACCCTCCTCATCTCTTGCGTCGTGTCGCCTGGCCCCTCGATCGCCG
>JBDTPK010000008.1:0-20651 GCA_039932735.1 Nitrospirota bacterium | reverse complement strand
TGCCAGGACAGCAGTTTTCGAGACTGCCCGATTCGGCCACTCTCGCACCTCTCCGCTTGATAGAACTCACTAGACGGCAGGGTAAAGTAAGGGGTGAACCTATCGTTGTTATGATCAACTGGGGAGGCAGCTTACCTTGGGGAGTGTAATTTTTCAATCGGTTTTCTTCGCTGTTGCCCAAGATACAAGAAAGCCGAGACTGGGCGAAAGCCCCCGTGATTTGCTGCGGGGTTTCAGACGGGTGATAAGTAGGTGGGTTTTCAAGGACTCCCGATCTAAGGTACTTTGTTTGCAAGTTCAGCGCAGCAGACCGTAGCAACGTTGATATCGCTGGAACAAAGGGAAGGGGCGTATGTGTCGTGAATCTGCCTGTGAGTATTCGGTCTGAATGAAGCACATCACTCAATCGATAGACGCACGAAGGCGCAACGTTATCCGTTTCACTACGGATTCACACCACTGTATCGATACTTTTCGAATTGCATTCTTTGGGGTCATGAACCCGTGCCGTCCGGCTAGAGGACATGATTGATACGACGAGCGTAACGATGCTGCGTAGGTCCTCGCCTCCAAAACTCCATTACTTCCCCGTCATTGCTCTCTTCGTGGTTAAACGAAGGCTCTCCAGAAGCTCTTGAGAATGGGCGTCTTCACTCGTTCTCGACCCTGGGCATGGTGGATTTCAAGCAGGCAGGACGTGAGGCATCTTCTTTGCTCGAATCCAGGACAGGAAAGCCTCGCACGCGCATCGGTATCACAGTGTAGTTTCTGGAGCCACCGCATTGTATCGGGTATGGCCAACAGCAAGACTGGCAATGAGAAAAAAACGAGAAGCGTGGCATGGGCGGAAAGTTAGCCCTGTCTGGGGCGTAGTCTCTGTTGTCCTCCGCCTACTCCGTTGCGCGTCAGAGGACCACTCTCTTCCTTCCCGGAACCAACTGGCTCCCGATCATGATTCATGATGGTTCGTCGCAAAATCGCCTGAATGGGCGTTCCTCATGAAGCCCATCTCACCGGCGATAATCCTGACACATTCTTTTCATCCCGCGCCTTATGCGGGATAGGCAGCTGATCAGCGGTTGCAGTAGAAGCGTTCATGGACGTGAACATTCCCCGTTGCTTGTGGCGGGGAGCGGCATGATGGAAGGCGCGCATCGTGGGAAAGCAAAATGTTCTTCCAAGTTTTCACTAGGCGTACTACGCTGCCTATGGGTGTGAGTTGAGTGGTGAGGCGAGGATCAGTCTTCACCATGGCTGAATGCTGGTCTTATTCTTTTATATTTGCGATAATAACCCTTAACCCTTTCGAGGGGTTTCGTGACGCGTTCTGGAGAACATGTCGGCGGAAGTTTGTCCTGATAGCGTACATAGGAAACCGTAACCGTTGATGCGAACGCCTCTACCTCCGGCCGTTCAGAGTCTCGCTGACCTCTTCGAGTTTTCCTGCCGTCGAAAGCCGGAAGATCTTGCCTATGCCTTCGTTCGCGACACTCTCGAACTTGAGAGTCAGCTGACCTATGGCGAGCTCGAACGCACGGTGCATGCGCTTGCCGGCCATCTCGCACGCAGGGCTCGACCTGGAACGAGAGCTCTTCTCCTTTACCCCCCAGGGCTCGATGTTGTCTGCGCATTCTGGGCCTGTATGTATGCCGGACTGGTGCCGGTTCCTGCTCCTGCTCCGGATCCCGTCAGGCAGAAGCACAGCCTGCCGAGGCTTCGCGCCATTATCGAAGATGCGCAGGCGTCGCTGGTGCTCACAACCACTGGTATCGAGACCGTTTCTTCGGAGCTTTCGATCGCCAAGGATGGGAGCCAGATTGAATGGATGGCCACCGACCAACCCTACGATCAAGGCGATGCAGCCGAGTGGCCACGTCTCAAAGACACCACCTTGGCCTATTTGCAATATACTTCAGGGTCGACAGCCACTCCTCGCGGCGTCATGGTCAGTCATGGAAATGTGCTGTCTCATTGCAAGGCCTTGAGTCTGGCTGGAGGAGTATCGGACCGCAGCCGGTCGCTCTGTTGGCTGCCGTATTTCCATGACTATGGATTGCTGCATGGAATTATCGCCCCGCTGTATGCCGGTATCCCTGCCTATCTGATGTCACCCGTTACGTTTCTCAGGCGACCGCTGCGTTGGCTTGAAGCAGTGTCTCGATTGGCTATTACGCACAGCGGTGGACCAAATTTTTCCTACGAGTCGTGTCTCCGGGCCGCTCGGCAACAGCGTGAGTGGCAGGCTGACTTGAGTACGTGGATGGTCGCCAGTTGCGGCGCGGAACCCATCCATCCAACTACGGTTGAGCAGTTTATCGAAACCTTTGGGCCACAGGGTTTCCGGCGAACGTCATTTGCGCCGGCATATGGACTCGCCGAAGCCACCCTGGTAGTGACGATGAAACGGACTGAGGCGGAGCCGACGTTCTTGACGGTAGAGGCAGAGGCGTTGGCTGATTCGATGGTTAAAGAGTCTTCCGCGTCAGAAAGAGGGACTCGAACATTGGTCGGATGCGGGGAGCCACTTGAAGAGACTCGTGTCCTGATTGTGAATCCTACGACCAAGAGCGCATGCCAGGCCGGCGTCGTGGGAGAGGTATGGCTGATGGGAGCTGGGATCGCTGCTGGATACTGGGGGAGACCGGAGGAAAGCAACGCTACGTTTAAAGCCACCCTCGCTGGGTCAGGCGAGGGGCCCTATTTACGGACTGGAGATCTTGGATTCATGCACCGGGGAGAGCTGTTTCTGACCGGTCGACTCAAGGATCTGATCATCGTAAGGGGCCGGAACTATTATCCCCATGATTTAGAGTGGACGGCCGAGCGCGCGCATCCGGGATTGAGGCGAGGATGTGGCGCGGCCTTCTCGATTGAGAGTGAGACCGGAGCGCGCGTGGTGCTGGTCTATGAAATTGAGAAGACATTGCCTGAATCAGACATGGCGGAGGTGATGAGTTGTATCCGTCGTGCGCTGGCCGACGAGTATGAACTGGAAGTCCACAACGTGGTGTTGGTTAAGTCCGGCACGATTTCACGAACCTCCAGCGGAAAAATTCAACGGCATATCTGTAGAGCGGACTTTGAGTCCGGACGCCTCGCCGTAGTTGGGACGAGTACGTTGGGCACAACTGAGGGAGAGGAACACGTTGAGTCGCTGAACGAGGCTCCCTACACGGCAGTCGAGAAAACACTGGCTGATATTTGGCAGGATGTGCTGGGAGGGCCTCTGCCACGACACCATGCAAACTTCTTCGCGCTCGGAGGCAATTCTCTGCTTGCTGCGCAGGTTGTGGCCCGAATCCTCGATGTGTTCCACGTCGAACTCCCTCTCAGTGTGGTCTTTGAAAGTCCGATACTGGCTGCCCTGGCCGCGCGTGTCAGTGAACTCAGCGCTCTTGAGGGTAAGGCGGAGACTACCGTGGCGAGGCGTGGATTGTCAGGCGGTGGGCTGCAGGTTCCCCTTGTACCGAGTTCCCCTGCATCAAGACAAGGCAGAATGCCTCTTAGTTTCTCGCAGCAGCGACTCTGGTTTTTGGAGCAGGTTCATCCTGGGAGTTCGATGAATCATATCTCCATGGGTGTGCGTATACGGGGCCCTGTCAACCTCGAGGTGTTGGAGCGGTCGGTGCAGGTGATTCTCCGGCGACATGAGATTCTTCAGACCCGTTTCGGGTCGGAAAGGGGCGAGGGATTTGCGGAGGTATCCGGTGAGGTGGTCTTCACGATGGGGCAACATGCTCTCCAGGCACTGAACCAGGTAGAGCAAGAAGTAGAAGTCCGGCAGCTCCTACGAGCGGAGGCCAGCCAACCGTTTGATCTCGGACATGGGCCGTTATTCAGGGTCGCGCTGCTGGCACTCGGCCAAGATCAGCATGTCATGGGGCTGACATTCCATCGCCTCATAGCCGATGGGTGGTCTCTGCGAGTCTTCTGCAAGGAATTGGCTCTTCTGTACGAAGCCGGCGGTGAGATTCGCGGGGCTCGATTATCCACGCTGAACGTTCAGTATGCGGACTACGCGAATTGGCAACGAACCAGGCTTAATCAAGGCCTGCGTGAGGTCCATCGAAAATACTGGGTGAGGCAGTTAAGCGGTACCCGCCCGCCCGTCGAGCTACCGGCCGACCGTCCGCGTCCGCGCCCGCGGACATTTGAAGGAGGCGTGCGGTCACGACCTCTCGCTCCTGGACTTGCTGATGCCGTGGATATCTTCTGTCAACAGCAGGGTGTGACGACATTTATGTTGCTGTACGCAGTCTTTGTGACATGGTTGAATCGTTACACCCACGAGGCTGATGTCGTGGTCGGATCAGTGGTGGCCGGTCGGCGACGTGTAGAGCTCGAGGAGGTGATCGGATACTGTGTGAACACGGTCGCGTTGCGGGCTGAACTCTCGGATAGACTGACCGGACAAGACCTGTTGAAACAGGTACGCCGTGTGGTGACCGAGGCCTATGATCATCAGGAACTCCCGTTTGAAGAAGTGATCGAGGCGCTGTCATTACGACGTGAGGGGACGCTGTCTCCGCTCTTTAACGTGATGATTGTCGGCGAAAACGATCCCTTGTCCGCCTTCACAATAAGAGACCTCGAGGCGACCCATCTTCCCTGGGAGCCGACTGCGTCGGAGTTTGACCTAGTGTTGATGGTGGTGAACAAGGCTCAAGGTGTGGAGCTGGCGTTGCTCTACAATTCTACGATTTTTGATGACTCGACGGTCAATCGCATGTTGGGACAGATCGAGACGCTCCTGGGGGACTTCCTCAAGAGACCTGCGGCCCGTCTCGGCACACTCTCATTACTCACATCAGATGAGCGTCGGCATATTCTGTTGGAATGGAACCACAGCAACGATCCGGTCCCATTTTCTGCCGGTATCCATGCTCTTATCGAGGCGCAGGTTGAGCGGACTCCTGACGCGATTGCCGTCATCTGTGGGGAGGAGTCCCTCACCTATCAGGAGTTGAACCGACGTGCAAACCGAGTCGCCCGTGCGTTGCAGAAGTTAGGGGTCGGTGCCGACCTTCCGGTGGGTCTCTGTGTTGAGCGCTCGGTGGACAGTATCGTAGGTCTTCTGGGTATTCTCAAGGCAGGGGGGGGCTATGTTCCCCTGGATCCGTCCTTCCCCGATCACCGCCTCCGGCTCATGTTGGATGATGCGAAGATTTCTCTCGTGGTGACGCAGCGGCGCCTCCGCAGCCACTTACCTAGTTATGGTGGTCAGGTCTGTGATGTGGAGGCCCTCTGTGAATCTACGGTGAATGGAGGGGAGGAGAATCTCGCAGACCCCGTTCTCTCTGATCAACTGGCTTATATCATGTATACCTCGGGATCGACCGGGAGACCCAAGGGTGTAGCCGTCACACACCACAATCTGGCGACCTCTCTTCGTGCCAGACTTCATTATTACCGGGAACCGGTGTCCCGGTTCTTGTTGACCTTCTCTATGGCCTTTGATGGGTCAGTGACGGGTATCTTCTGGACCTTGTTGCAAGGGGGACAATTAATCATTCCCTCAGAGACTGCCCATCGTGATTCGACAGCGCTTGCTGTGCTCATCGAACAGCACCGCATCTCCCATGTCGTGTGGGTACCTTCTCTCTACCATGCCGTGCTCGGTGAGGCGTTGAGTGCCCAGTTGGAATCACTTCGCATCGTTGTGACCGCTGGGGAGAGCCTTCCCCTTGAACTCGTCAGAAGGCACTACCAACTCCTGCCGTTTGCCACGCTGTACAACGAATATGGGCCGACGGAGGCCACGGTCTGGTGTAGCGTGTATCAAACAACACGCCAGGAAACAGGGGCTCGAGTGCCGATCGGAAAACCAATAGATCGTATGCAGCTCTATGTGCTGGATGCGGACCTGGAGCCGGTGCCGATCGGCGTACCAGGGGAGCTGTATGTGGCGGGAGATTGCTTGGCCCGCGGCTATGTGAACCAGCCGCAGTTGACCCAAGAGCGGTTTCTCGCGCATCCCTACATGGCTGGCGCCAGGCTGTATCGGACCGGTGACCTGGCTCGGTACAGGGAGGACGGCAATGTGGAGTTTCTTGGACGCGTGGATCAGCAGGTCAAGCTTCGTGGGTACCGAATTGAATTGGGTGAAGTCGAATATGTGCTGAGCAACTTTCCTGGCGTGTACCAGGCCGCGGTTCTGCTTCGACAGGATAAACCGGAACAGCAACGGTTGGTTGGCTATGTCTCCGGCCAGCCATCGCTGCAAACGATGCTCGACCACGTTCGGAGTTATCTTGCCGCCCGATTACCGCACTACATGGTGCCATCCGTTATCATATGGGTGGAAGCGATGCCACTCAGCGCGACAGGAAAAGTCAATCGACGTGCGCTTCCTGTTCCTGAAGAGACGGCAGTCCAAGCGGCAGCCAGGATTGCTCCGAGAAATCAGACAGAGGAGTCGTTGGCTGAGCTGTGGAAGTCCGTTCTTGCCGTACCAGAGGTCGGCATCCATGACAATTTCTTTGAGCAAGGAGGCCATTCTCTGTTGGCCACACAGCTTGTCTCCCGGATGCGCGAGGTTTTTGAGGTTGAGGTCTCGCTACGGGTGATTTTCGAGCAACCGACTATCGTAGCGTTGGCCGAAGAGGTGACGCGGTTGCGGCGTGGGGAGCAGAAGGCTTCAGCGATTCCACCGATTGTTCGGGTGTCTCGAGACCAGCCCCTGCCTCTTTCCTATTCCCAACAACGCATGTGGCTGATGTATCGGTTGGCCCCTCATGGCACGGCGTATAACATGCCGTTTGCCTCGCGACAGATGGGCCCACTCAATAAATCAGCCCTTCGGAGTACGATTGATACCATCTGCAAACGTCATGAAGCGTTCCGGACGACCTTTGCGATGACCAGTGAGGGACCGGTCCAAATCATCAGCCCCTTCCGGCCTCCTCATTGGGTCGAAGTTGATCTCCTGTCACGGTTGTCAGACGAACAGCGACGGCAGGAGGCGTCTCGACTTGTGGAGCAGGAAGCGACTCAGCCATTCGATCTTGAGACGGGCCCTCTGGCAAGGTTCTTATTGATTGAGGTTGGGCCTGAGGATCATGTACTGGTGCTGACGATGCATCATATTATCGGAGACCAGTGGTCGTTTGGGGTGATCGGGAGTGAGTTTGCGTTATTCTACAATGCGTTTTGCCGAGGAGAGGTTCCCTTGGCCAAACCAATACCCCTTCAATATGGCGACTATGCGGTGTGGCAACGGCGTTGTCTCACCGACGAGTGGCTCAGCACACAGTCAGAGTATTGGCAGACGAAACTGGCAGGACTGTCTAAGCTCTCCTTGCCGACAGATTATCCACGACCTGTGGTGCAAACGTTTAACGGCTCACATTGCATGTTGGAGTTGCCGGCCTCGTTGATCGAACGACTGAAGCAGTTCAGCGCAGAACATAACGCGACGGTGTTCATGACTCTGTTGGCCTGTTTTCAGGTCCTGTTGAGCCGATATTCAGGCCAGAGCGATATTGCAGTGGGCTCTCCTATCGCCAACCGGACTCAATCCGCGGTCGAATCGATCATTGGCTCGTTTGTCAATACATTGGTGTTACGCACCGATCTCTCGGGTAACCCGACGTTCGTCGAGATATTGGCGCGGGTCCGAGACACGGCGTTAGGGGCCTATGCTAATCAGGATTTTCCATTCGATAAGCTCGTGGAGACCATGCACTCACATCGTGACCATAGTTCTGCCCCGCTGGTGCAAGTGCTCTTCAATATGGCGAATGCTCCCATTGGAGAGATCAACGTCCATGGTTTGAGTTGGGTGCCGTTTGAGGTGGATACAAGAGCCGCGCAGTTTGACTTAAGCTTGACGATTGAAATAGAGATTGCCCGCAAAGCCTATTTAACATTCAACACCGATCTCTTCGAGCGTCAGACCGCTGAACGGATGCTGGGACAGTTCAAAGTCCTGCTCCATAGCGCATTGGCAAATCCCACCGTCAAAATTTCCGATCTCTCAATGCTCTCGGTGCCTGAGCGTGCTCAGATGTTGCAGGATTGGAATCGAACGCAGGTAGACTATTCTCAGTCCGTATGTTTTCCGCAAATGTTCGAAGGACAAGTGGAACGGACGCCTGATGCCGTCGCGTTGTCGATGGGGCAAGACACGGTACAGTACCGTGATCTCAACGCCCAGGCGAACCAGTTGGCGCGCTATCTCCGATCGATGAATGTTCGACCTGGCGTGGTGGCGGGCATTTGTCTCGAACGGTCACGGGAGATGGTCATTGCGCTACTGGCCGTGCTCAAAGCCGGTGGGACCTATGTCCCCCTCGATCCAGAATATCCTCGAGAGCGACTTCGGTTTATGGCAGAAGATGCAGCCGTTGCGATCGTGCTCACCTCCCAAGATCTCTCCACCCGATTTGATGCTCGATCCTGCCGCATACTGTGCCTCGATCAGGAGCAGCAGCGGATTGCACAGCAGGTCGACCATAACCTTCCTCCGACCGCGACCTCTCAAGATTTGGCCTACATCCTCTATACCTCAGGATCGACCGGGCAGCCTAAAGGGGTGGAAATTCCCCACCGGGCGCTGGTGAATTTCTTGTGCTCGATGCGGCAGAAGCCGGGATGTTCTGCTCAGGATGTGATGGTATCTGTGACGACGCTGTCATTCGATATCGCCGGGCTGGAGCTATATGTGCCGTTGTTGGTGGGGGCTCGTGTCGAGATCGTCAGTCGAGCTGTTGCGATGGATGGACGACAATTACGGACTGTCTGTGAGACTGTACAGCCGACGATCATGCAAGCGACTCCTGCGACGTGGCGAATGTTAATTGAGGCTGGATGGCTAGGCAGTCACAAGCTGACGGTACTCTGCGGAGGGGAGGCTCTTCCACCTGACCTTGCGATGGCATTGCTGGATCGTAGTGCAGCCTTGTGGAATATGTATGGTCCGACTGAGACCACAATTTGGTCCACTATCGAGAGAATCGAACGAGTAGATCAGGAGATCACCATTGGACGTCCGATCGCGAATACGGACCTGTATATCTTGGATCAGTTCATGCAGCCGGTTCCCGTCGGAGTCTCCGGGGAACTCTATATTGGAGGCCATGGGTTAGCCCGAGGATATCGGGGGCGCCCTGAGTTAACGAAGGAACGGTTCGTTCCCCATCCATTCTCGACAGAGCCCCTTGCGAGGCTGTATCGAACAGGAGATCTGGTTCGCTATCGCTCCGATGGACGCATCGTGCATCTGGGTCGGTTGGATCATCAAGTCAAGATCAGAGGGTTCAGAATAGAATTGGGTGAGATCGAAGCGGTGTTGAGTCGCCATCCCGCAGCCCGTCAGGTCGTGGTGACAGCGGGGGAGGATCGGCAAGGTCTCAAACAGTTGGCGGCTTATTTGGTCTGCCAGGAGGGGCAAGCACCAAGCCCGACAGAGCTTCGCGCGTTTGTGCGGACGGCGCTTCCTGAGTATATGACCCCTTCGTTCTTTGTGTTTCTGGAGTCGATGCCCTTGACGGCCAATAACAAGGTCGACCTTCGGGCATTACCTGCTCCGTCCCCCTCTCTCTCAGATGGGCTGGCTCACGTTGGGCCGCGCGATCGGGTGGAAATCCAACTGACGGCCTTGTGGCAGCAGGTACTCGAAGTCCCAAAGATTGGGATCCATGACAACTTCTTCGATCTCGGTGGCCATTCCCTCAAGGCGGCGCAACTCTTCTTTCTTCTCGAACAGGTGTATGGACGGCACCTTCCGCTCGCGACGCTGTTTCAAGCGCCGACCATTGCAGAGTTAGCGTCGGTACTTTCACGCGAGCAATGGGCGCCACCCTGGCAATCGCTGGTGGCGATTCAGCCAAGTGGGGCCACGACCCCGATATTCATGGTGCCGGGCGTCGGGGGCAATGTGTTGGTCTTTGCCCAGTTGGCGAGACTGTTGGGTTCGGATCAGCCGTTCTATGGGTTGCAGGCGCGAGGATTGGACGGAAAAGAGACGCCGTTTACCTCGGTGCCGGAGATGGCAAGCCATTACATTGCTGAGATCCGCACCGTTCGCCCGCAAGGGCCGTATGTCGTTCTTGGTCTCTGTACCGGTGGGCTGATCGCCTATGAAATGGCCCAGCAATTACGTGAACGGGGGGAAGCCGTCACGTTGATCATGATGGATACATGGCATCCGACTTCGTATCGCCCGCATCGTCATACGTGGCCGATGAGGTTCTGGTTGCCCCTCTTTATTGTATGGAGAACCATGGGAAATATTCACGTGCTGCTTCGCATGTCTATCAAAGACTGGAGGCCATTCGTCCAGCGCAAATGTGAGAGGCTCATGTCATTTTTACAAAACAGAACCGTTATGGATGAACTCTTTGTCGAATTTCAGGTCGAACGAGTGACGCAATCGACGCGCCAAGCAGTAGCGCGCTACGCCATGCGCAAATACCCAGGACGTATTCTCAATATCGTGGCTTCGAAACGGAATGTGGCTGAGACGGTGACGGATACCAGGTCTGTCTGGGAAGAGTTGGGTGGCGGGGGGAGTCAGACTGTGCAGGTGGCGGCAAGAGACTCAGGGCTTCTGCTTACTTCACCCCATGTCGGCGAAGTGTCCTGGCATCTTCAAGCCTTCCTTGCCGGGGAAAGCCAAAAGGAGAGCGCCGGTGACCGCCCCCCTAGTGATATGAGTGCGTAATTCCCATTTCACTCTTCCGTGAACGTGAGGTCGGTCGGCGATGCCATTCAGTCGATTTCTCCACTTTGTGGTGCAGCGTTCGAGAACCATGGCCTGGCTCATGGTCTCTGTCGGTGTCTTGTCCGGTCTCTTGAGCGCCGGGGTGTTGGCGCTCATTAATCATGTGCTTCATCATCCCTCCGAACATTCTTCCCTCGTGATCCTGGGGTTTATCGCCCTCGTCGCCGGGAAGCTTCTGTCGAACCTGGGGTCCCAGCTCCTGCTCGTCCGATTCTCACAAGACACGATTTTGGATCTCTCTTTATCGCTCTGTGCGAAGATCGTGCGGGCTCCATTGCGTCGTTCCGAGCAGCGAGGGGCCGCCAATATTCTCGTCACCCTGACGGATGACGTCAGCTGGGTCACCTGGGCGATCCAATGTTTTCCCTCGTTGATCATGAATGTGGCGGTCGTGCTGGGTTGCGGGATCTATCTGGCTTGGTTGTCATGGGGTGTGTTTCTGGGAGTCGTCGGAGTCACCGTGGTTGGCGCCCTGGGGTATCAGTGGCTGCATACCAGCGCGCGCGACGTCATCTCTGCAGCCCGGGAGGCCCGGGCCGAGCTGTTTCAACATTTTCGTTCCCTCACGGATGGGCTGAAAGAGTTGTTGATGCATCAGTCGCGGCGGCAGGAATTTGTGAATCAGGAAGTACGAAGGGCGGCAGAATCGTATCGGCATGCGAATATAGAAGCGACACGGAGACAAGCGTTGGCGGAAGTCTGGACTCAGGTCTCGTTTTATTCGCTCATTGGTTTCATTGTTTTCCTGTTTCCCTCTGTTGTGATGGTGTCCCCTGAGACACTCACCGGATATATCGTGGCTGTCCTCTACATGATGGGTCCTATCTGGAGTATTATCGGTTCGCTACCAACAATCGCGCGAGGACAGGTGGCATTGGAGAATATTGAACGGTTAGGCGTGTCTCTGGACGTCGGGTCCGAGGACGCTCAGACGAGAGACGTGGCAGTTTGTGAGGGTGGAAACCCTCCTATTGTGCAGTGGAGTGATGTGGTGTTTTCGTACGGCGAGGAGCAAGGGGTCGACGTGCCCTTCACGCTTGGTCCAATCAGTCTCGAGCTTCGTCCTGGCGAACTGGTATTTGTCATCGGTGGGAATGGCAGCGGGAAATCGACCTTCGTGAAAGTCCTCGCGGGGCTGTATCGGCCTTCACAGGGGCATGTAACGCTGGCTGGTACGATGATCGCCGATCCCAATCAGGAGTGGTATCGGGAACACTTCTCGGTCGTATTTTCAGACTTCTACGTCTTCAAGAAACTCCTGGGCCAGTCGGACTCTCAGGCTGAGAGGCTCGCGCCCGAATACTTGCGATTGCTGCACATGGATCAGAAAGTTACGGTGCACGATCGCAGGTTCTCAACCCTCGACCTTTCGCAGGGGCAGCGAAAGCGGTTGGCGCTTGTCACTGCCTACTTGGAGGACCGCCCTATTTATATCTTTGATGAATGGGCGGCGGATCAAGATCCGCAGTATAAGGAAATCTTTTACAAGACATTACTTCCGGACCTGTGCAAGCGCGGGAAGTTGGTGGTCGTGATCACACATGATGACCGGTATTTTCATCTCGGTAATCAGGTCATCAAATTAGAAGACGGCAAGGCTGTGGAATATCTGAACGCCGAGATCTGCAATCGTCGACCGTCACAATGACTCCATGATGCCGTCTGTTTGTATGCAGAACAGCAATGTCCCGATTACATTCCAGCCCATTGAGCAGTTGATTGGGACAGAGTGGCAGCGCCATTCATCCCGCCTCGAGCGGAACATGGTTCACCTCTGGGGGATCGAGTTGGATGGAGTGCCACAGTGCCTGGAGCGATGCGCGCAGTGGCTAGACGAAGAGGAGCAGCTCAGGGCTGTGCGCTTGGTTCGGGAGGGGGACCGGCAGCGCTATGTACTGGCACATGGAGGTCTCAGGGCGGTACTCAGTCGGTATCTTGGGATCGCCCCCGATGTGGTTACGCTGCATCGCCGTGAGGCAGGCAAGCCTTTCGTGACGAAGGAGCAACGAGGTCAGTCCGCGATCTCGTTCAATATGTCCCATGCGCAGGGCCGTGCGCTTATTGTGGTTTCAATGGGACAGGAGGTTGGAGTTGATCTCGAACGAGTTCGCTCGGACGTAGAGGTCGAGAAACTTTCCGAACGCTACTTTGCTCCCTCCGAACATGCCACGATTATGCAGTCGACTCAGGCGCATCGTGCAGCGAGATTCTTTCGGTACTGGGTTGCGAAAGAGGCGGTCCTGAAGGCGCAAGGGATTGGGCTTCAGGCGTTGAGTCAGTGCGAGATTCTCATGGCAGCGGACGGAGTCAGCGCAGAGATTCGGATTCCGGTAGGTTCTCCACTCCAAGAACAGTGGAGGATTCGTCTGCTCTCGTGCGGCGAGGGATGGGAAGCGGCGGTAGCCGCTCAGGGGAGAGACTGGGTTGTGCAGTGCGTCCACTCAGGATGCTGAAAAAGTCCGCCAGCCTATCTTGGTCGTGTGGTCTATCTCGTCTATTCGGTCTGTTTCGTGTATTTGATTGAACGAACCTCCCCAAATAGACCAGAGAAACGAGATGGACCAGACAGACAGGGCGTGCCTGCTCTTGCCTGCTCTATTGAGCGGAACGTGGTGTTGTCGCCGCCGCCGCTCGGAGTTCCTTGAAAAACTTCTGAATGAGTGCCTGACTCTCCTGCTCAAGGACCCCTCCGGTTACCATGACCCGGTGGTTCAGCTTCGATTCTGACGGCAGGTCGAAAACCGATCCGCAGGCACCGGCTTTCGGATCCCATGCTCCAAAGACGACTCGCGGAATCCTTGCTAAGATAATCGCACCAATACACATCGAGCAGGGCTCGACGGTCACGTAGAGGGTGGTGTCGTTCAATCGCCATGTACCCAATGCAGTTGCCGCGGCGCGGATCGCAATGATCTCTGCATGGGCCGTGGGGTCCTGCCAGAGTTCGCGGTAATTGTGTGCCTGCGCCAGCACATGGCTGCCTTGGACGATCACGGCAGCAATCGGCACTTCGCCGATGGCCGGCGCCCGGGCCGCTTCTTCCAGGGCCAACCGCATATAGGTAAGATCTTGTGCGTGCTCGTGTCCTGGCATGATCGTCTCTCCAATCCTGAGCGGGCATCCTAGCATGGTCGTTTGACAGGTGAGAAGAGATGCGGAAGTGGGATGCTGAAAAGTTCCATCAGCCTGGACCAGAAAGACTTGGCTACGATCGGCTCAAAAGGTAGATTGGTCCGGTCGGTTGTGGGCGGCCGCCTGAGGGTTCAAGGCTGACGGCAAAGGCCTTCGCATCCGCAAAGCTCGGAGCCTTCTTGACTAGTAGGTGGGCGGCTTTTCCGGTATCCATGTGAAAGGTCCCGATGCTCATGGGTTTGTCATGAATGGCCCAGAGCTGATAGGTCGTGTCGGCGGGAGATTCGGGGAGGTTGACGGAGTAGAGCCAGACTTTTTTGGTTCGCGCATCGTACAGCAGGAATCCCTCGGCTTGTTTGGCCATGTCAGACCCCGCGAGAGACACGACCTTCACGTCGGGAATCCGAAGGAGCGCGACCAATTCGTCCTGCGCTGTCCTGACGGTACGAGCGCCGCCTGGCTGGCTGACTTCGATACGAGTCTCCACCAGCTCAGACTCGCGCTGGGCCAGTTGTTCCTTGGCTTCGGTCGCTTCATTCGTTCGCTGTTGCAGTTCGTTGCGTAATTCCGCGAGAGTGTTGGTTTGGTTGTCGATCTCATGATGCAGATCGGCAAGCTTCGTCGATTGCTCCTGCAGCGATGCTTCGAGTTGCTGAATGTTCGATGTCGCCATGGAACGTTGTGTCGACACACTCCAGGCGAAATATCCTCCGACCGCTACAATCAGGAGAGTGGCCAAACCCAGAGCCCAGGGGAGTGACGACGACCGGGCAGGGGTGACGGGAGGAAAGAGGTGTTCCATCCATTCACCCGGTTCCAGACTTGCCTTGGCCGGTTCATGTGTCGCCGAGGCGGCTGGAATCGGCTCAGGATTTCGCTCGGCCATGATGCTGGCTTTGAGGGAAGGTGGAGGCGTGATCGGACTGAGACTGATTGGGAGGAGCGCGGCGATGGATTGATAGTCCTTCAGCGCACTGTGGCAGGAGCTGCAGCCGGAGAGTAAGTGGGCTTCCAGCGCCTGTCGCTCGATCCGGTCCAACGCGCCTGCGGCATACAACGGCACGGATTCTTCAAGTTCTTCATGCGTCATGGGAGCTCACCATGGTTTCCCCACTGTTGGAGGCTCTCTCGGAGTTTGGACATCCCCAGTTTTATTCGCGTTTTGACGGTCCCCAGCGGCTGGTTTAGCCGCACGGCGATCTCGGCATGGGAGAGTCCTTCGTAGTAGGCGAGTCCAATCGCTTGTTGCTGCGCTTGGGGTAACCCAGCCACAGCGGCTCCGACCGCATTGCGCAGTTCTTGGCCGGCCTGCGTCTCAAACGGGTTGGGACTGGGGTCGGCCAGCTGGCCAGCGGTTCCAGCTTCCAATGTGTTCGTAGCTCGATAGCCTCGTGACGCCCTGGCTCTCAGCCGGTCGATGGCCCGACTCTTGGTAAGGGTGACCAACCATGCGACCGGGGTTCCACGCCCGATGTCATAGCGGGAGACCTTCCGCCAGACTTCCAGATAGACATCCTGTAAGAGCTCCGATGCTTCCTCGCGATTTCCCAAGATCCTGATTGCGAGCGTGAACAAGAGCGTGCTCGAATGGTCATAGAGCTCGCTGAATGCCTGCTGATCGCCTTTGGCGACAAGGGCCAGTAAGGTTGGGTCGATCTTCGAGGTGGTGTGCTGAGATGGATTGTCCATAACGCGAGCGAGCGGTGAGGGGGAATCGTAACCACCTCATGGCCGCCGCCACTATAGCACTCTACGTATAGAACGGGCAAAAGGATGTGTGGTTTTAGTTGTGGAGCAGGAGAAATTTCGGCTCTATTCGATTGGGGGTAACGAAGTCTGTAAGAGCTTTGAAGCGGTTTTTAATGGGTCACTGTACTTCGAGGTCGTTCGACGCCCACCGCAGCATTGCCCAAGGAAAAACTCCAGATGGGCGTCTCGCAGAGATTGGCGGAGCAGGAGCGACCCCATAGCCGGGTTGTATTGAGCCAATTGCCACGGCCCAAGGCGAACGACATAAGAGAGTCTGTTCCTGTCCGATGGAGGCAGCAAGCCGCTCGGTTATGTACGGAAGCATTTGAAGCGTGAACGAGACGATTGTGGAATGGGAGGGAAGAGATTGGAACGGCAGAGGAGTAAGGACATAGACCGTGGTTGTCCATCGGAGCAGGATCGTCAGCATTGGCCAGGAGAGAGGAAGTTTCTTCAGGACACGGATATTTCCTGTAACCGACCGAACGAAGACAGTCTGAACCAAGCTCTTGAAGCGGCTCGGTGTGCTGCGGCTGATGACAGGTGTGGACGTTGACCGAGAGATACGTGCACGCCCTTGCGTAGCACGTTCGTGACCCCTCCAATCACAGAGCCTGGCTGAACGACCTTGCCGACGCATTGCGTCGCGTCGCCCCTTGTCCAGAATGTGTCTAGTGGATCGATGGCAGTGATACGGTGGCAGACGAGCAGGGGGTCGATCAAGAATCCGACGATCGAGCCAACGGTGAGAGAAGTCGAGGGGCTGAGCTCAAGTCTGCCGCCTTCTTGAATCGTCGGCGTCATGCTCGATGACACGATCGAGGCACGACCATGTCGTTCAAGAGAGGCAGCTGAAGTGCGAGAGGGAAATAATGTACATAGAAACGACGATCCACGATGAGCGACGGTAGGAGATGAATCACGAGGTTGCCCTTGTTTTTCGGTCACAGATGAGTCGGATCAGGATACGAACGATCAGTATGTTTGCCGCTCTGTCCAGCTGCCACCATCTGGTGATGACGGTGCGCCAGGGCCGCATCGCATTCTCACTCCCATACCTATACGTCAGGAAGACCTGTGCGGGAATGAGCACGTGGCGAAGCCAGCCGACCTGCATCCTGGTGGTTGCATGATCCACAATAAGAATGTCCCAGCTCGGGAACGGACTGGGTTGTCACCAATCGGCGGAAGAGACACGCCAGCAGATGTTCAGAGGAGGTCGCTGGCGCAAGCTGCCGCATCACGGAAGAAGGAATGTTGATACGTGTTGAGTTCGATCGGACAAGTTGGCGAAGGCCGAGGCAGAGAGGAATTTTGAGGTGGTACCGGATGGCTGCTTCGACAATCGTAAGCCAGTGGAGTGGTTCCTTTGAATAGGCGGTCAGATAGAGCAACAGGTCGTCGGAGCCTAGTTGCTTGACCGTCAGCCGGCCGAGCAGACGAGTTCGAGCTCGCCTCCAAAGCGCCGCGCCGGTTTTGGTCAAGCCAGAGATGCTATGGGCCTCGGTGAGTGTCCGTCGGATGGAGACCAGAATACATTCGCCGGCTACATCACACTGCACGTAGTCGGGAGCGAGGAAGCTTATCAGTGAGGAGGGGGGCGGCTCCTTCGAAGGCCCTTCCCATCCAGTGCGCGACGTCCGCGAGGCGTGTCACGATCAAGGCGAAGAGGGTCACGCGATCTCCTATATAGGGCAGCATCGGGCGATGGCGTCGGCTGCCTCTCCTGCGCCGGTCGCCGCCGGTGGCGACAAAGGTACGGGGGTGTCCATTACGTGTTGTAAGGCGGCTTCCCACCGTCCTTGCGTGAAGTCGTCGAGCGGCAGTTCCACGCCGCACCCATAGCGATGCAGATAGTCTACCAGCGGCGATTCATCGGCAAAGTTGTATCGGCGGACGTAGAGGACCGGCTGTCGGAGCGCGACTGCCTCAACGATGGTGCCATAACCGGGTTTGGTCATGACGACATCGACAGAGGCCAGTAGGGTCTTAAAAGAGAGAGGAAGCGTCTCAATGGAATGAATGCGGGAATAGCCCGGTGGGACGAGGCCATCGATGAGGAAGCGATAGTGACGGAACTGTTCCATCCGTTCAAGCGGGAGGGATGTCAGAGGAATACCGCCGAATCCTACCAAAACGGTCCGTTCGTTGGGCGCCAAGGCGAGGACTGAGGCCAGTCGGTTTCGTTCAGGAAAGGCAGGGCTCGCGATCGGGCCGATATCCAGCATCTTGGAGAAGGCATCGATGTTGGGCGCAGGGGTGATGCGGAGGGCCAGGTCGGCCTTTGCATAGGACGCACGGATGCGCTGAATCAACTGTTGCTGTGCATGGTCTGATGCCTGGCAGTATTCTTTAAGCACGAGATCCCAGGTAAAGCTTGCCAAGGCGACGGTCGGTATCTGTGCACGGGAGCCGGCTTCAAGTGCGAGATAGGGCGTATCGGCGAGGATCAATGCGGGGGATGCCGTTTTTATAGCGGTGACTTCGTTGGCCAGACGTGCCTCCCAGGTATCGTGGAAGTGCCGGTGCGCCGTCCAGGTGGCCTCGATGTCGATATTGAGCGGGCCGTCCTGGATACAGCCGACGTCCTGTTGCACGGGGCTGCGTTCCCACGGGATCGTCAGCCTGTCTTGGAAAAAAGAGGCTGGGACGGTGGTACGGAGGATAGCGGTTATTTTGGGAACGAGCGTGCCCAGCGCATTGAGGACCGGCACTGCTTGCGCCGCGTGGCCGTAGCCGTGTCCAGAGATCCCGCACCAAATTATTGGCATAGCAGGGTGCTGAAAAAGTTCCTCAACGTCGTTCTCGGCTCATCGAAATCCTCAGCGCAGCCCAGAGGGCGCGCCTCCGGTTTCGATTCGTCTGCGGCCTAGCTGAAGAAGCTTTTTGAGCACCCTGAATTGAGATGCGTTAGGCCGTAAGCACCTGGCTTAGCTGCTGGAGAACCCAGGTTCTATCGGCGCGATGTTGTATTGTAATTCGAGGTCGAACTCATCGATCAATTCATTGGCTGTGGAAATACCGAGATCGGACTTCACTTCGCTGATCACAAGTTCGATCGCCACTCCGGCATGTGCCCCGTACTGCGTCATCGCCGATTCGATCCGCTGTCTCGCGTCTTCAATCTTCATGTGTGTACTCCTCGCTCTACTCGTATCCGACTCGTTATCCCAATGTGTGTAGCAACGCTTCCATCTCAGGGACCAAGTCACCCCCTCCGTTGGATCGACCGGAGCGTGAGGCATCAATGCCGGCTTGCAAGATGGGTTTCGCTTCGTTTTTTCGCCCCAAAGTGACCAAGGCGCGCCCAAGGTGGAGATGCGAGGCCACATGGGTTGGATCCAGTTGTGTGGCGACAGTCAGGTGCTCGATCGCTTCTTCGAGACTGCCACCTTCCTGAATGAGCTTGTTCCCAAGCCCGTAGCGGCCGAGAAAGCCCTTGGGGTTTTTGGCGACCATTTGTCTGAACGCATCAAGATCCACGCGACCTCCTCGTTTATGCAGAGTGCATAATACCACTGCACGGAAGGAGAGAGCCAGACCTCTTACAGGATGCTGAAGGAGTCTACTCGCTGCGGCCGTGTTCGGGATAAGGCGCGTTCCATGGTGAAGAGGCTGTCTTGGCAGGCTCAGGGCGAGCGGGTGAAATATCCTCCTGGGTTAGGAGGGTGAAAAGTCTGGCCTTTTTGAGCATCCTGCTTGCCGAAGTGTGATAAACGGGTTTGTCTAGAGCTACCGAGGAGACGCGTCTGCGAGTGGTCGAGAGACGGGAACGGCGCGGTTAGGTGAACGGCGGACTCCAACGGAAACGGTGCGAATCGGATTGCTTCGGGGTTGTTCGATGCTTGCAAGGTAGAAGGGTGAGTCTTGAATCACTTGATTGAGCAAGGCCGACAAGCACGCTTCCGTGACCTGGCCTTTCAACTGTTCAATCACGTCTGGGCTCGCGCCGAACAGATGGTAGTGGGCCGAGCCGTTGGATGTGGCAGTATAGCGCTTGACCTGCCCATCCCATCGTTCCATCTCAAGCGACATCGTGGCTCCGTAGTCGTAATTGAGCGAGACGAATGGCGACAGTGTAAACATCGATGCGCCGACGAGGAAGCTTCGCCAGGCGGCTTGGCCGGCATGGGGTTCTACAAGATTCTCGATCGACAGGCGCACAGTGACGCGGGCTTGGTTCGCCGTCGGTAGCATGTACCCTGATTGATAATGTTGAGAGAACAGGCGAGTGGCTTCGATGGCGCTGAGTACCTGTCGCTCAAGGATTGCGGGCGGAGCGATTGATGAGCCGTTGTGGGTCACCCGTATCGTCTCGAGGAGGAGAGGCACTCGTGCATCGGTGGCCACTGTAGCGCTGGCAGGCGGTGCGGCGTCTGTGGGAGCAGCCAGTTCAATCCAATGCGAACAGCCGGTTCCCAGGCCGAGTGTCATGGCCAGAACACTGACAATGAATGGTCGTGAAAAAATCTGGCCCATCATCGTGTCCCCTCCTGATTTAGAAAAAGAATGAGAAGCCGCCAAAGGGCAGGCTGGCATTGAGTCCGAGGTTCGGATAGCGCGTGCCGGCATTGGAAATATGCTGAAAGCGATAACCAATATTGAGGGCGGCTCGGTCAGTGAGGAAATAAGAGACCCCGATTCCAGCCGTCAAGATGAAGTTGAACCGGCTGGACTCTTCCGGGATCTTTCCCGCGAGATCGGTCCAAAAGGGGCCGCCGGCGAATTCGGCATAGGGCCGGATCCGATCCAGCCCGACGAACGTGTATTTGATTTTCGGAGTGAAGCCGAAGCCGTGCGTAAGAAACGGTTCCTGAAACTGGATATAGACCATCTCGGCGCCGATCGAGACCTGCCCGCGATACCACCCGCTGTCTCCAGGATCAGTGACAGTTATCATCCAAGAGGGCATGAAGGCCGGGCCTTGCTGCTTGGTTGTGTGGTCCTGTGTGAGACGATGGGGGAGCATGTAGCCGGCAGTAAGCCCGACTTCTTGCGTCCCAACCGTGATCGTGGGTGAGGGATCTGCGGCAAACACCCCAGTCGT
>JBDTPK010000007.1:0-20799 GCA_039932735.1 Nitrospirota bacterium | reverse complement strand
CCAGCAACCAGGAATGGAACAAACGGTGATCTGTGTAAGACGTCATGTCTTCCTTAGAGGGACGGCAGCATTGGCTCGAGGGGTGAACAACGGATCGGAACGGCTTCGAAAAACCATCCTGACTAGGCTTCTACCAGCGTTTCGTGCACGGCATCGAGCAGTTCCTCCCGAGTAAAGGGCTTGGCCAGCGTTCGCCGAGCACCCAGCAGTTCCGCCACGTGCAGAACATCCACGGTGCCTTTGAAACCCCCGCCGGACATGGCAATGATTCGGATTCCTGGATGCGTCCGGCGGAGTTCCCTGATGGTTTCTAGGCCGTCCTTATCCGGCATGAACATGTCGAGGAGGACTAGGTCAACCGGCGAGCGCTCGAGTTGTTTCAACCCTCCCCCACCTCCACTCGCCTCCATAATCGTGTACCCTTCCTTTCGCAGGGTCCGGTGTAGGCCGTCGCGGAGACTATCGTCGTCGTCAATAATGAGAATGGATGGCATTGTTTTCCCGTAGACTCGTGACCGCGTCATTCGGCCACCTTCAAAGCACGTCCTATACAACGTGATTTCCAGAAGATCATTGAAGAGCTGCCCAAGATTCTCGGAAATGAGCTCGTCGTAGCTCCTTGTTCCAACGCTGCAATTGGCATGGTCACTGCCAATTGGGTCTTAGCCATTTTGCCCAACCCGTTATACGTCTCTGGATCAAGGGAAAATTTGTCCATATTGATCAACTTTCAAACATGCTCGATTGCGAGTCCCAAGAGCTGCCTGACTCGCTCGATCACCTGTTGTTTGTTGAGAGGTTTAATGAGGAAGCCCTCGCACTGTAGGTTTTTCGTCCGTTTGACGGTTTCAAGATCGCCATGCGCCGATGCGACGAGAATGGGAACATGGTTAAATTTCGGCAAGGCCCTGACCTTCTCAATAAACTCCAACCCGTCCATTTCCGGCATCATGTAATCAGTGACAATCAACTGAATGCCTGATGCTGTAGACATGGTCAATAGTGCTTCTTTTCCATTATTTGCCATCACGGTCTGATATCCCGCTGACTGTAAAATACGCGATAGCACCAACGCGTTGATCGAATCGTCTTCAACAATGAGTATGGACATCGTGCTCCGTACCTGCCAGTCCTGTCGACTGACTTGGTGATAAGAAAAACGGACACCGCTTTCACCGAGTTTGCCAGCAGACAGGCATCTCGGTCCCCTTGCATCACCTTGACCATCATGGCAATGATCGGATGCAATCAGAAAGAGCGGTCTTCGCAACGGGTATTTCGTCAAGAATTTCGAGTTTCCATTTAGGTTTGTTATCTCACGTAGCCAGGAAACAACCCCTGAAAAATGAAATTCGAAACCTGACGCTTCAAATCATCTGGAACTTTTTACACTCGTCTACTTCCTTGGCCAATCCTTTATGGTGGGTATCACCCATTATTATGAACGCCTCTGCACGATAGCCGCATACCATCCGAGGCCGTCATATTCTTGGTAACCCAGCGTCTTTGCAAATGCGATCAACTCATGATCAGAATTAAAATAATGGCCTTTTTGTTGGCCTTTATGTTCAAGCATGAATGGCGAAAGAATTCCATCCTTGTCGGATGCCGCAATAACGCGCATATGTTGATCCAGTAATATTACGCGACTACGTTTCCATTCATCTTCAGATAGTGAAGGCTCCGTCTGAACAATAGTTTTGGATTGATCTTCCCAATTAAATATGGCGCCGAGAACACCGACAATCTTCCCATTGACTTTCCCATCCTTACGAACGGCGGCGGCATACACCGCCACCAATTTATTGTCATGGAGCGAATCGTGAGCGATATCATCAACCACGTACTGGTCGCCGTTCTTAGTCGCCATTGCCTTCTGGAACCAAGGCACCCGAGAAATATCGGCGCCGATTACCCTAGGGAATGCAGCCGGCTGTGAACAGGCCTTGATTTGTCCATCAATCCCAACCAATACAAGATTCAGGTACACGGAATAAAAACGATTGATCAGGCCAAGCCGTTCTACAGCATGATCGACGGAGGCTTGATCCCGCGAGTCTAAACACCGGAATAGCGCATCATCCGTCGCCCACCAACGAACGTCAGCGGTGCGTTCATACAAATTTCGTACGATGAGCTGCACCAGGGTCTGCGCCATTTCCGAGAGACGGTCACTCTCTCTTTCCACGAACCCTCGCTGCAATTCACTCGTTTCCGACCGTATAGCCCCCAGATCTTTAGAAGTGTTGGCGGCTTGCGCCGCAAGGTGTTTTACCTCAGTGGCGACCACCGCAAATCCCCTGCCGGCATCACCAGCCCTCGCGGCCTCTATCGTTGCATTGAGCGCAAGAATATTGATCTGACTTGTTATTCTTGCGTTCACGAACATATGGTCTTCGATCCGGGTTTCTATGTTAACGATGATGTCTTTAATGCTATGAATGCTCATACATACATTTTTCTAGGCGTACGTACGAGGCAAAAACCTTCACCTCCTCGCCTCGCACACGTCTCCGGTCTTCTCGCGCGGCGCGATCCCCCCTAGAATTCTTCGAATTCGTCGCCTTTGCTGCGACGTTCTTTGCCGTTGTCGGAAGCGATGCCGACCGGCTCTTTCTCTTCGGTACGTTTCATGCCGGCCGGCAATTTCCGGCCAATGGATTTCGCTGTCGAATGAAGCGACGTTCGTGAAGAGTATTTCATTCGGGTGTCGGACGCTTCACGCTTCACATGAGACGCTTCACTTGTTCCGCTGACCTTGAAGATCTCCACTTGCCGTATGAGTTCCCTAGCCTGTTCCTTCATCGATTGGCTCGCGCTCGTGGCTTCCTCCACCAAGGCCGCGTTCTGCTGCGTCGTCTCGTCCATCTGCATGATCGCCTTGTTCACCTGGTCGATTCCGATGGCCTGTTCCTCTGAGGCTGCCGTGATCTCGGCCATAATATCGGTGACCCGCTTGACGGAACCCACAATCTCCGCGAGCGTCTTGCCGGACTGGTTCACCAGCTCGCTTCCGTCCGTCACCCGCTGAATCGACTCGTTGATGAGGCCTTTGATCTCTTTGGCCGCCGTCGCCGACCGTTGTGCCAGGTTCCGCACTTCCGCCGCCACCACGGCAAACCCACGCCCATGCTCCCCGGCTCTGGCCGCTTCTACCGCAGCATTCAAGGCTAAGAGATTCGTCTGGAAGGCGATCTCGTCGATCACGGTGATAATGTCGGCGATCTTCTTGCTACTCTTATTGATCTCCCCCATCGCCTCGACGGCTTTGGTCGTCACCGCGCCGCCCTTATTGGCAATGTCGCGGGCCGCAAGGGCCAGCTGGTTCGCCTGCTTGGCGTTGTCGGCGTTCTGCTTGACCGTGGAGGTCATCTCCTCCATCGCGGACGAGGTCTCCTCCAGCGAGGAGGCCTCTTCACTGGTCCGCTGCGAGAGGTCCTCGTTCCCCTTGGTGATTTCTTCCGCCCCCATCGCCACACTATCCGCTGTGACACGCACGGTCGTGAGGGTCGTCGTCAAATTGGTGATCGCACCGTTGAGGCTGACCTTGATCTGTTCGAGATCGCCTTCACAGGCACTCGTCATCTGCTCCGTCAGATCCCCTTGGGCCAGCTTCCCCAACACGCGCTTCGCGTCCACCATGAACTGCTCTGTCTTCTCCCCTTGCTCCCGCTCCTTCATCACATTCGCCTGCAGCTTGTTCCCCATCTCGTTGAACGCTTGAGCCAGGGCGCCAATCTCGTCGGTATTCGTGACCGAGACACGAGTGTCGAGCGCGCCACCGGCCATTTTCGCCGCAGCCTCACTGACTTTGCTGATTCCTCGGATTCCAATTCGTCCGATAATGACGCCGATCAGCAGGATAAGCACCACACACACGATGATCGCGATCAGCATTTGTTGGTTGATCGATCGTACATCGGCGGTAGCAAGAGCGTGATCGACCAACACAAGAACCGACCAATTCATCCCTGGATAACCTAACGCACCCTTGAGGTGGGTATACCCGATCGTCTGGGGGATCCCGGTACGGTGATGGAGATTCTTCGCGAAGCCGGTCCTTCCGGCAACGGCTTCTTTTGCGGCCGTCATCCCACGGTCGGCTAGGTTGTCGGTCATCAGAGTCTTGAAGTCGTGACGTAACTGATCCGTCCCAGTATTCGCGGGATCGTAATCCGCCAAAATCTTTCCGTCCTTGTCGAGTAGGATCACGACCGAGCCGAGAAAACCGGAGTTCTTCAAGACCTGTTGGGTCGTTCGCAGAATATCTTCAACGACCGAAAACCTTGCGCGATTGCTCCAGTAGGCCACGACTTTTCCGTCTCGATAGACAGGGGCTGAAAATCCCAGCGTGAGACCATCATCTCCGGGATAGACGGCCTTCACATCCGGATCAACATGGAGGTCTTCGATGTAGGTACCTGTGGCGGCCGTGTTTCCGGGCCCGGAGAACGGCATCGTGGTCGTAAACTGCTCTGCCTTCAGCGCACGGAACCAGGACGTCTCCCGGTAGTTCTTCCCATAGAGGCCTCGGGAATGAATAGGTTTCCCGTTGGCATCCTTGGAGTTCACGGCGATCACACGCCCGTCCAAGTCTACTAGAATGCTCAAAGAGTACAGGTCATAGGTGTCCACATACTGGTCGATGACCTGTCTGATAGGGTTGTCCTCGACATCGGCGCGATACCAGGCGGCTTTCTGATCGAGCACGCGGTTGAAACCGAAGGCCTGGACGTCGCCATACCGTTCGAAAAGATTGCGATCGACCTTGTCGGCGACTCCTTCCGCCACACTTTGGAATCGAGTCCCGACCGATCCCTCGATGGTGAGGCCTGCGTTGTACGCGATCAGCCCGACGACCGCCATCGGGACACATCCGAACAAGACAAAGAGCATGGTCAGTTTTGCGGTGATCCCCATTGAACCAACGCCTTTTTTTACGAGCATCATGATAGGTGTCCTTCTCGCATTTGCAGACCTCTCGCCTGGTATAGTTTAGAACTCTTCGAATTCGTCCTTCCAGCCGCGATCCTTGCCATTGCCAGCGGCGACACCGACCGGTTTCTGCGCAGTCGTGTATGACGCCCCCGGTTTCTTTAACAGCGGTTTTCTCACCTGCCTGACCGGGCTAGCATGTGTCCGGTGCCCTGCATGAACCACGCCGACCGGCGCTGGGCTCTTCTGCCCGCTCCCCGTTATCTTGAAGGACGCGACCTGGCGCATCAGCCCCTGGGCCTGTTCCTTCATCGATTGGCTCGCGCTCGTGGCTTCCTCCACCAAGGCCGCGTTCTGCTGCGTCGTCTCGTCCATCTGCATGATCGCCTTGTTCACCTGGTCGATTCCGATGGCCTGTTCCTCTGAGGCTGCCGTGATCTCGGCCATAATATCGGTGACCCGCTTGACGGAACCCACAATCTCCGCGAGCGTCTTGCCGGACTGGTTCACCAGCTCGCTTCCGTCCGTCACCCGCTGAATCGACTCGTTGATGAGGCCTTTGATCTCTTTGGCCGCCGTCGCCGACCGTTGTGCCAGGTTCCGCACTTCCGCCGCCACCACGGCAAACCCACGCCCATGCTCCCCGGCTCTGGCCGCTTCTACCGCAGCATTCAAGGCTAAGAGATTCGTCTGGAAGGCGATCTCGTCGATCACGGTGATAATGTCGGCGATCTTCTTGCTACTCTTATTGATCTCCCCCATCGCCTCGACGGCTTTGGTCGTCACCGCGCCGCCCTTATTGGCAATGTCGCGGGCCGCAAGGGCCAGCTGGTTCGCCTGCTTGGCGTTGTCGGCGTTCTGCTTGACCGTGGAGGTCATCTCCTCCATCGCGGACGAGGTCTCCTCCAGCGAGGAGGCCTCTTCACTGGTCCGCTGCGAGAGGTCCTCGTTCCCCTTGGTGATTTCTTCCGCCCCCATCGCCACACTATCCGCTGTGACACGCACGGTCGTGAGGGTCGTCGTCAAATTGGTGATCGCACCGTTGAGGCTGACCTTGATCTGTTCGAGATCGCCTTCACAGGCACTCGTCATCTGCTCCGTCAGATCCCCTTGGGCCAGCTTCCCCAACACGCGCTTCGCGTCCACCATGAACTGCTCTGTCTTCTCCCCTTGCTCCCGCTCCTTCATCACATTCGCCTGCAGCTTGTTCCCCATCTCGTTGAACGCTTGAGCCAGGGCGCCGACTTCATCCTTTGTCGAAACCGAGGATCGTGCCTTCAAATCACCGCCCCCGATGGCCTGCGCCGCTGTGACCACGTTGTTCAGATTGCGTGCTAGAAGGCGGGCGATCAGCCAGCCCATCAAAATCCCGATGACAATCACTGCCGTCGTGCCGGCCACCAGGATGAGCAACGTACTCGTCACCGTCGCAGTGCCACCATCATTCATGTCCTTGGCAACGTCTTTGACTGTGGCAACCAACTCATTCAGGGTGACAATCGTCGCTTCCATTTTCGGACCGGCATTGTGAGTCGAGATGGTGCGTGCCTTGGCACGCAGCACCTCGATTTCCGGCTTCGTCTGTGCAATCCAGCTTTCCTTCAGAGTCCCATACATGACATCTGAGGCCGCGACGTATAGCGCATACGCATCACGAAACTTCTGGAGATCCTTCCTCTCATCTCTGCCGCTTTTAGATACCCGAAGAATAGTTGCCCCATAGGCTTCAAGCGGCTTTTTGACCGACTCGGTGATCTCAGCATCTCGTTTCACTACTGTCTCAAATTCCTCTTTTGAGGTGGCGCTAACGGCCATGAAGTCATTAGTGCGTGTACGGTTAAGGTTGTTCGCCACGAGGGCGAGATCTGTTCCCGCGACGGTATAATCTTCATAGACCACCCGCAATTGTTCACGAATTGACATCACTCCCTGACCGGTGACTCCCCCCATCGCAGCGATAAGCACACCCGTCAGAGTAAAGCCCAGTATCAGCTTCCACATCGTCTTTATATTCCCAAACCAGGTCACCATGACTCGTCCTTCCTATTAATTACTCTTGATCCTATGGGCCGAGCCTTATGCGGACATCCAGCGACGCATCATGCGTTGGCGACTGCCGACGTTTCCTGCATCTCGGTCTCGGTCAGCAACCGATCGATATTCAGCAACGCCACCAGCTTGTCGCCTGATTTCCCGATACCGGTTAAGACACTCACATCCACCTTGGCGCCGAATTGCGGCGGAGGTTGGATATCATTCTTGTCGATATTGAGGACGTCGGAAACGGAATCCACCACCAGACCCATGATCCGATCCCGCACGACCACAACGACGATGACCGTAAACATCGTGTAGTCGATCGTCGGCATGCCGAACTTGGTGCGCAATTCGACGATGGGCACAATGGTGCCCCGGAGATTCAGCACGCCCTTGATGTGCGGCGGGGTGTTCGGGATCTTGGTCACCGTCGTGTAGCCCTTGATCTCCTGTACCCGTAGAATATCGACGCCGTAGAGCTCTTCGCCGAGCTGAAACGTGAGGTACTGGTTCCCCTCCGTGGTGAGCCCGATTTGCTGATTGATTTCCTTCATCGCGGTCTCAACCGTGGCTGCAGCCATTGGGTCCTCCCTGGTGAAGCGTCTTGCGTAAGGCATCGTTCGTGACGCGTGGAACGTATCTCATCGTCCGAATCTCGAAACGTGTCATGCCCTGTCTGGACTGAAACCCGTCGGTCTGTCTTGGTACACCCGTAGGGGCCCTATCGAAGGTTCAACAACAATCGTTACCCCTACCGCCCAGCGGTGAGTGACTCCTCACGCCGCCACCGGCACGCCTCGACGCGACATTTCGATTAGCCCCCGTACATCTAAAATGAAGCCGACGGTCCCATCGGCCAAAATGGTGGCGCCGGCGACACCGTCGACTTTGCGGAAGTTCTGTTCCATGCTCTTGACTACGACCTGCTGCTGGCCGAGAATTTCGTCCACCATCACCGCGACCCTTTCCCCTTCCGTTTCAAGAATCAAGAGAATCGCCTTGGTGGGGTCGATATGCTCCGGCTGCAGGGAAAACACCTCGTAGAGACGCATCATCGGTAAGTAGGTACTGCGCACGTTGATGAGTTCGCCCTTGCCGACAAGGGTCTTCATCGCGCAGGGCTTCGGCTGGATGGATTCCAAAATCGACAACAGCGGCACGATGTACGTCTCTTTCCCGACCCGAACCGTCATACCTTCGATGATGGCCAAGGTCAGCGGGAGCTTGAGCGTAAAGATCGTGCCTTTGCCCATCGCCGTCTTGATGCTGACTGTGCCGCTCAGCGCATCGATATTACGCTTCACCACGTCCATCCCCACACCGCGGCCCGAGACATCGGTCACCTTTTCAGCTGTTGAGAACCCCGGCTTGAAGATCAAGGGCCAGACCTGATCGTCGGAGAGTTGTTCATTTTCTGCAATCAGGCCCTGCTTGATCGCCTTGGCCAGAATCTTGTCCCGATTGAGTCCCCGCCCATCGTCTTCGACGGTGATACAGATGTTGCCGCCTTCATGGAAGGCATTGAGTCGAATGGTGCCGAGTTCCGGCTTGTTGTTGTCGAGACGTTCTTCCGGCGGCTCGAGTCCGTGATCGGCCGAGTTTCTGACGAGGTGCGTCAGGGGATCACCGATGGACTCGATGACGGTCTTGTCCAATTCGGTCTCTTCGCCGGAGAGGACGAGCTGAATCTTCTTCCCCGCTTTGGCTGAGAGGTCGCGGACCAATCTCGGGAACCGGCTGAAGGCGGTACCGATCGGCAGCATGCGGATACTCATGACCCGCTCCTGGATTTCTCGTGTGTTGCGTTCCAACTGAGCCATTCGCTCGATCAATACCGACATCTGGCTCATGTCAAAGCGGGCTCCGAGATCGCTCAGCATCGACTGGGTGATGACCAGTTCGCCGACGAGATTGATAAGTTTGTCGATCTTATCCGTATCCACGCGGATCGAGGCGGTATCGATTTTCTTCGATTGGGCGGAGGACTCTTGATGCTTCTGCTTCTGAAGTGCTTGTTCGACTTGCTGCGGCGTGACGGCGTGCTGTTCAAGGAGAATCTGACCCACTCGCTTTTGCTGTGCCAGTGCGTGGTCCAGGGTTTCACGGGACACCGCACCGTCTTCGACCAATATTTCACCCAGGCGCTTGGGCTCACCTTCGACGGTTTCTGGTTGCGTGTTTAACGTTTCATGTTTGGAGATTGAACTTGAAATAGTGCTTTCGGTGATGACGAGCTTGCTGTCTTCGCGCACAAACTCAAACACCGCGTCCACCACCTGCCGATCCTTGGCAGTTTCTAATTTCATCGTCCAGGCGAGATAGCATTTCTCCGGGTCCATCGCTACCAACTCCGGCAGCCTCGTTGTATCGACGGTGACCTGGGATAACGTTCCGAGATTGGTCAACTCTTTGAAGATTTGCAGCGGGTCGAGGCCGCGCTGGAATAGCCAGTCAGGCGGTGTCCAGGCGATGGTGTATTGATGAGGAGGCGCGGGGTCGTTGACTGAATGTGAGGCTGAGGTCAAGGATGAAGGGAACAAGGAGCTAGGTGAAGTGGTTGCCGATTGTCCTGCGGCTCGCGTCGGCTCCGCCGCCGACGCCGCAGCGAGGTCGCCCGTGAGCCGCCGGATGGTCTCGCCGTCCACCGGCAAGCCGGACTTGGCTGAATCGATCAGCGCCTTCAAGCAGTCGGTCGATTTGAGCAGGAGATCGGCGAGCTGAGGCGTCACCACTTTCTGTCCATTGCGAAGCAGGTCGAGCAGGGTTTCCATCTTATGGGTGAATTGGGCGACTGCGTTGAATCCAAACATACCGCTCGTGCCCTTGATGGAATGGGCTGAACGAAATATTTTATTGAGCAAATCGAGATCTTCAGGGTGTTGCTCAAGCTCCAGCAGTCCTGCTTCGACGATAGCCAAATGATCGCCGGCTTCTTCGAAAAATGCGTCTTGAAATTGTGCGAAATCGTTGCTCATTCTTGTCCTCGTTGCGCGTGAATCCTCACGCTTACGCCTGAGCGTTCACGTTATTTACACCGGCAAGACCTTAGCGATGATCTTCAGCATCAACTCCGGATTGAACGGTTTAACGATCCATCCGGTCGCGCCGGCCTCTTTGCCGGCCTGCTTTTTGTCTGCTGCCGATTCTGTGGTGAGCATCAGAATCGGGGTGAATTTGAACGCGGACATTTTGCGGAGTTCCTTGATTAGGTTGATGCCGTCCATCTCCGGCATGTTCAGGTCGGTGATGACGATGTCCATTTTCGGTCCGCCGGCGACCTTCGATACGGCATCTTTCCCATGTTCGGCTTCCACAACTTTGAAGCCGGCATTGGTGAGAGTAAAGGACACTATCTGCCGCATGGTAGGCGAATCGTCGACGACTAGTGCAGTTTTACTCATCTCATGCTCCAACCGTCTATCAGGCTGAACAAGTCCGCCAGCCTTCGTTATCACTTGGCTCATAACTTCAACGTACCGAAGCGTACCCCAGGCCTATAGACTATTGGGCATGATACAGATTCAAAATTGCGTGACCGAATCCGAATCCGCTCCAGTCTGGTCCGAGTCGATCGACACTGGTTCTCGATAATCACCCGTCAGGGCGGCAGCATGGAGGCAACGCTCTGATTCCATGGTATAGCTCTCTTCAAGCTGTTGCAGAACTGCGATTTCCTGCTTGGCATTTTCGTCTTGTGGCCCTTTCAACAACGCTTGGAGGTGCTTGTGCCATTGATCCAATGCTTGGGTTATATGTTCCAACTTCTGCTGAGTAATGTCCTGGAATTGCATCGCCATCACGATCTTCGACAAATTTGTCGATGTATCCGTGAGGCCTGAAGCCGTCGCCTCCGACGTCAACGCGCTGATGTGCGCCATCAAATCCATCGCCGCCTGTTCCGTCTATTGGGTCACGGCTCCCATTTGTTTCTTTAGGACCGGATCATGGATACGGCGTAGACGGCAAATGCTTCCCATGCTCGCTGCTGCGCTTTCAGGCTCACGAGTTCGCTCGTCTCGCTGCCGGCTGTCATGGGGTGCCCAGCGCCTTGGGTGTCTCGCATGCTTCAGACTGTGAGTCTGGCTCCTCCCGCGGCTCCTGCACTGATATCCATAGGGAGTACTCCGCTAACAGTGCCATCATGTCGAGGCGTAACCCTTCCGTGCTTATGCCGATGTTCGGACTAGAGGCTAGGTGGAGACCAGAAGGAGTGTTTTTGCCTTTCGCCTCGTACCGCTCGTCCCTCCCCTGACTGCTATGCGATCACGCGACGGCATTCATGAATAGTCCGAGTAACGGGCGCGAACTGCTATTCGCTGAGCGGTTCACTAAATCCAAGTTGGGTCATCTTGGTATGCAGCTCTTGGGGGATCCCTGTAACCAAGATCCGGCCCAGCTTCCGTGCCGCCCACATCAGTTGAATTGCCGTCGTATCCACGCGCGTGACCTCTCCGAGATCCATGCACACGAGCCCATCGTTCGAAATCAACTGGATCAGCGACTCTTTGAAAGATGCGGCTTCGAAGATCGTCAATTCGCCAACCGGCGCATACTGTCTTGAATTTGCATCCATTTTGGTTTCACGTTCCTTCGATTGTTACTGTTCAGTGGTTCTATTGTTCCCTGCCTAATTCGCATATTCATGAAACGTCTACTACTAGCGCCGATTAGAGGGCTGAGACTGGTATTCTCACGTTCAACATTTCGACATGCTGCACGAGTATGCCAGGACTGTACGACCCGGAGTTGCCCATCTCGCGTCGAGTTCGCATGCTTTCGCAACGAATCTTTATAATAGTGCAGGCAATGTGAATCTGGAAATTTAATCGGTATTTCTTCGTCGTGACTTGGGCATGTCGCTTATCGCATTTGGAATGTCTTCACTGTCGAGAGAAGGACGATCGGCCGCCGGAACTAGAAGATGGATTGGCGCCGCTTCCTGTTGAGCCCACCGGAGGATCGGCGAATAGTTGTAGGGCCATCCGCTCCTCTACCTCATCGGAACGATAGGGCGCAGGTTTGTGCTGAAGCACGACGATTTCCACCCGGCGATTCTTCGCCCGGTGTTCGGGTATCAGGTTGTCTGTCAGGGGACGGGAATCTGCATATCCCACGGCCGACAGGTTTTGGGAAGGCACCCCATACAGTTCGCTCAATGTTCGTACGACCATCACGGCGCGGGTGGCAGACAGCTCCCAGTTCGATGGGAATTGCACCGTGTTGATCGGCACATTGTCGGTATGACCCTCGACACGAACATGACGATCCAGCTCAAGAAGCACTTCACCAATCGCCTGTATGAATGGACGAGCCTCTGGCCGAAGGACGGATTCCCCGATACGAAACAACACCGCATCCGGCAGCGTGATCACGATATCTCCGTTCGTGAGTTCCTTCAGCTGAATGATTTCTATCTGCGTTTCATTCCTGAGAGAACGCAAAATATGACGGAGGCGCCGTACCGCAGGTTCCTTTGCATCCTCAATGGTCGGTTTCACCGTCACAGCTTTATTTTGCCCAATGGTGAAGGGCACCGAGGTATTCGCGGAGCTGACGACAGGGTTCAGCGCGGCTTTAATCGAATCACTCACAGTTCTGAACTTGCCCTCGTTCACGGACGAAACAGAATACATCACGACAAAAAAGGCAAAGAGCAGCGTGATGAAATCCGCATAGGACACGAGCCAGCGTTCGTGGTTTTCATGTTCTTCGTGTTTCTTCTTGGCCATAGATCACCATGTGACACGCTGGGACAGTCTGGAGTTTCAGATTCGACCGCGGAAAGTCGGCAATCCGAGACCAACAACCTGAAACCGGAAACAGAGGACTAGCAACGCGACATTTGAAAGGCGTGAACGAGATATGCTTCACGCGTCACTTGCTCGCCTCCTTCGTTCGTTGCGAGTCCGGGAGATAACCCTCGAGTTTTTCCTGTAACAAACGCGGATTCTCGCCTTGCGCTAACCCCACCAGGCCCATGATAATCATCATCCGTGATGCCGACTCTTCCTTCACCTTGAATTTTAGCTTGCCGGCAAGCGGAAGAAAAAATAGATTGGCCACGCCGACTCCATAGACGGTCGCCACAAAGGCGACGGCGATACCACCGCCAAGCTTGGAAGGATCTGCCAGATTCTCCATCACGTGAATCAGACCGAGGACCGCACCGATGATGCCGACGGTCGGCGAATATCCCCCGGCGGACTCCCAGACCTTCGCCGCGCTGATGCCTTCTTCCTCATGCTGTTCGACGTCGATCTCTAGAATTTCGTGGACGACCTTCGGGTCTGTTCCATCCACGATCAACTGCACACCCTTCCTGAAAAATGGGTCATGGATATCTTTGAGCTTGCCTTCAAGCGCGAGCAACCCTTGCTTGCGTGACACATTAGCCAGATCGATGATTGTCTTGATGATGCCCTTATTGTCGTGCTTCGGGTCGATGAACCCGAGTTTCAACAAGAAGACCCCTTTCAGCACGACTGACAGCGGATTCTGAACGCAGACCGCTCCGATGGTTCCGCCCATCACAATGATGAAAGCGGTGAGCTGCATGATTGAGCCAAGATGGCCACCCTCTAGGATCTGTCCACCAATAATCGACCCCAGTGCGAGGACAATCCCAAGAATTGTTGCGATATCCACGTTGCCCTATACCCCATTCATCAAGGAGATTGATTGTATCTTTCCACGTATCTCCGACCGATGCGACAGAGAAACCTGGGCTATTTGAATCCGAATTCTGAAAGAAGTTCGTCCGCCAATTCCTGTTTGATCGCCGTCGATTTGGACGCTTCCAGCTGCCTGAGCATTTCGCTGGCTTTCCCCTGGGTTCCAGGCGCGGTGGCCTCCTGTTTCAGACCGAATACAACCACCAGTTCCACGAGCTTGCATTGCACGTCTTCGACGATGGTCACGAGCTTCTTCACTCGCTGGGCGACAAGATCCTGGAACGACAGGGCTGTCATAATCTCCATTAAATGCTTGTCGTCCTCTGCCAACTCTTGGGCGGTCTTCCCCACACGCGCTGCGAGCGTCTGGCAATCGACGGCTTCCAATGTCGAAACCACCACGGCCAGTTCCTTAGCGGCCCGGACATGGTTATCCTGAATGATCTCCGTCAAGCGCATAACTTCCAACGTGCCCTCTTCTGTCATTTTATTCAGATCGAGGAGATGGGCCGTCGCTTGAGGTAGCGCCACACTGTCGGCTGCTATCGGAGCTCCGACCTCAGCCATTTTCCGCATGGCCGACTCGAGATAGCGGGCCAACTCACCGAGTTCGTCATACAGTTTGAGATTGCCATTCAGCACGGTAGCCTCCCCATCTCTCAATGCGCGAGTTCATGCTCCCATCGAGTACTTCACGAACGAGCGATGACGGCTATTTGAAAATCTTGTTCATTTTTTCCTGCAATATTTCAGCGGTAAACGGCTTCACGATGTAATTACTGACACCCGCTTGAATCGCTTCGATGAGATTTTCCTTCTGCGCCTCTGCCGTCACCATCAAGACAGGGATGGCCTTCAATTTGTCGTCGGCACGAATCGCCCGCAACAGCTCGATACCGGTCATAACTGGCATGTTCCAATCAGAAATGACGAACCCAAACGATTCTTGCCTGAGTTTGTCGAGGGCATCCTGCCCGTTCTCGGCCTCTTCGACATTCGCAAATCCAAGTTGCTTCATGATGTTCTTGACGATCCTTCGCATGGTGGACATGTCATCCACGACGAGAATCTTCATATTCTGGTCTGCCGGCATGATCTCAATCTCCTTATTCATCCTCTTCGCCGAATACCCTGCAACTTCCGATCTTCGAAGCTGAAGCAGTTACGTCGGCGAAGTAACTGATGCGGGGAACGTCATTTTCTTCGTACAGGATGACTACGAGAAACGAGCAACTTCCCTCCCGAACGAGGCACAAATGAATGTGGCCCGTTTAAGCATCCTTCGGTAGACACACGCCATCGGCCTCTCCAAACAGGCACCCACCTGCTACAGAGATTGGATCGTCAGGCTTGATGGGAGCGACTGTGCATCCATTCATGGATGTCGCGACGGAGAAAGCGCCAATGCTTCCCAATCTTCGACGCCGGCAATTCACCGACACGAGAGAGCTTGTACACGGTGGACTTGGGCACCCGAAGAAAACGGGCCACGTCCGTGACCGTTAAGATCTCGCCGTCCGTTAATGGCGCATCGTTCGCTTGAATCGTCGTTGATGGAGAGACGGTGTTGTTCATAGTGAATGGGATATCGGCGCTGCCAATAGAAAACTTGAGCCACCGCAGACATTCATTGCAGCGGGAAACGGTTCGTTCTTGGACATTTCCTGAACCGCGGCGCTCCGACACCCATGAAGAGGATCGCGTGAGTCGTCGTTTGTTTGGGAGTGGCTCGTTCCTGGTAGTTTCAGAAACTTGGAACTGTCGAAAGCTAGCTGGTTTGCTTGCGGCGACCGCGCAACCGTTCTGCCTGTGCCTGAATGATGTGGCGGATCAGATGTTCCTGGTCATCCGGACTGAGCTGGATAAATTCCGTCGCAATGTCGTAATTGAGGCCGTCATTGACTTGGATCGATCGAATGACTCGCGCCGTCGTGTGAATAGGTGTGAAGGGGGACAGGATTATTTTTAGCTGCAACATGTCGTCGACGGCAAACTTCTGCGGCGAAAGAAACCCGATTCCTCCCCCGCTCAAGGTCACATCGGCGACTTGTGCGATCGCAATTCCGTCCGGCTGCATCTTCGCAAGTGCCTTCACGATGACTTCCAACAGCCAGTCCACTTTCATGATCCATGGAAGAAGCGGCGATTCCGCCAGCTGTTCACCGTTGCGGAGCAATAAGTCGGATGTCGGCTTAGCGATGATAGCCGCGATCGCCTCGTGACTTACCGGCGGAATGCCTGGTGTGGGTCCATCCTCCGGATCGGTCAGTAGCCGATACTCCAGCAGCACTCGATCGTCGATGCGAACCCATTCCCGGCGCTCGTCCGACAAGGTTTTGGTCCCGATGGTTAAAGAATGCATAAAGGTTCCCATCCGACATCCCTAGCAGAATACCCTTCTCTCGTTAGTCGCGAGACACTCGCGAGAAAGGCCAGATTTGAGACTTACGAAGGATGGTTCTCTGTAGCGCTGCGACTAACGGAGTTTTCGCGAATCGCGGATTCGAATGCGGACATCCCGTCCTTCTTCATATAAAATGTTCCTTGTTGTATCTGTTAGTCAACACAATGTATTAATCCATCAGATAAATATTGCTCTCACTCACTCACCTCTGGGCGAGTTTCGAAATCTATTCCACTCCGATGGATTGGAATGAAATCGATCGCCATGGCCATTCGGCTCAGCAGATCATGCCAACTGGTCCATGAGAGGGTGCTGCGTCTCATCCTCTTTTTGCCAAGACCGTAACTCATGCAAGTTCTGACGGACCTTCGCTGTTTCGACCAACTGTGCGTGAACCACTGTACGTGCATTGACAATTCTGTCTGCGACCTCCAGGTCGAAGACAGTCAGATCCGTGGCGAGCATCGGAGGCATCGGATGGTCGCGAAGATGTTCTCCGCGCAGCCGGTAGCATTCCTCAACTTGATCCCACCGTCCAAGCTCTGCAGCCTGAGCAGCCTGTGTCGTCAAGGTGCGTAGGTTCTGCTCCCAGGCCGTCGAATTCAATGGACTCATTTCAGCTTGGTGACATGGACGTCGGCTGGCTCTGCTGCTGAGCCACCGTATGCCAAGCCCCACGCATTTCCTTCAGACATCGAAGGGGACTGTCGAGATGACGGGCATCATTGCGCAGGTTGGCCTGCGTAAACTCCGAGAGCATGTACTCATAGAGACGGTATAACGACTTTGCGATCTCGCCACCTCGTTCGAAGTCGAGGACGCTGGACAATTCACCGACAATCCCGATGGCGCGTCCAAGAAACCGCGCCTTGTCAGACTGGTTCCGCCGGGCAATCCCATCGCTCGCGAGTTCAATCGCCTGAATGGCGGAATCGTACAGCAGGACGACGAGTTGGACTCCAGATGTGGTCAGTACCTCGTTTTGACGATAGTGCGTGGCGGCAGTGGTCGGAGAAAAAGTGTTCATTGGTTTCCCAGTGTGGTTAGAAAGTTGCTCTGTCCTTTGAGTTGACTCAATAAGCTGTCGAGTTTTGCGTACTGGATCTTGAGTCCTTCTTCATACGCTGATAAAGCCGTTTCTCTCCTGTCGATCTGGTCTGTCAGCCTACTAATTTGGCTGGTGAGTGAGTTCTTCCGGCCCGTGAGCGAGCCTGAGACAACGTCATCGATCGCATCAATGGCCTGGTTGACTCGCTGAGCGACACCGGCCACGGTTGGCTGATTGATGAAGAGCGATTTGACGGCGTTGTAATTGTTGCTCAGCGCGCTGTCGAGCTTGTCTTCCTCCAAGGTCAACGTGCCGTCACGATTGGTTTTAAACCCGATCTCACCCGCCGACTTATAGATAGTCAACCCGTCGATGGGAGCGGAAAGCGCCTGTCGGATTTGGGACACGAATCCTTTCACGGTAGACTCGTTGTACAGAAGCGCCCCTGTTTTCGTCGTCGGATCGTAAGCGGTACTTTTGTTCACCGCGGTCACAATGTCGTTGTAAGCCGTCACAAATTTCTTAATGTTGTCCTTCACCGAGCCGTTATCGCGCGTGACATTGACCGAGACGGCGGTAGTTCCTGTTGTTTTGGTAATCGCCAGTGTGACGCCTGGAATCGCATCCGTGATCACATTACTACTGCGCTGCAGGGTCACAGGGTTCTGAGTCGGATCGCCCAGGATGGCGATCGCATCCTGCGCAGCCTGCAACGTATCGACGCCTCCCGTGCCGCTGCCGTTGGCAAAATCTAACGTGGTGCCATCGCCCACGATTGTCACGCCGTTAGTTGCCCCTGACGCAGTGGCCGTGAGAATCAATCGGTATGCAGGCGTTGCATCGCTTCCGGTATTGATGATCGATGCCGTCACCCCCGCGCCCAAGTCGTTGATGCCGGTCTGCAGGTCTTCGAGCGTGGCGGCATCGTTCAACGTCACGGTCTGATCCGTTCCCGTCCCTGCGCGGAAGGTAAATGTGGCCGACGCGCCACTGACGATATCCGTGGTCGGGCTCGCAACGGCTGTGGCCGCCTTGTTGGTGATTTGATTCGACTGAGCCAATTGCGTGATCCGAATGAGATAGGAGCCGGGCGAAGCGGTCGATGACGCCGAGGCGGTCAAGGCGGTCTCGTCCGAGACGGTGGTGGTCGACCGATCAAATGCGGTCGACAATCGCAAGGAGTCTGCTGCCGATTGCAAGGCCAAAAGTTTGTCCGCGACCGATCCGTACTCCGTCAATTTGGACTGCAGGTTCGTTTTGTTTGCAGTGAGCTTATCGATGGGAAGACGTCCGACTTTTACCAGTTGATCGACAACCTGGCCAAAGTCCAATCCGTTCCCCAATCCCCCGAACGAAATCGATGCCATAGCTTCAGCTTTCTCGCGTTACGCGCGTTCCCGGACCAAGAGGCCTTTGGGCTCACTCAGTTGCTTGGCCAGGTCCAGCAGTTCCTGTGAGGGAATCTGTCGAATGATTTCTCCGGATTCACCGCTGAGAACCTTGATTACAACCTTGTGCAAATCAGGATCGATTTCGATCTTCACATGAGACGTGGTTCCACGAAACACGTCCTTGACGCGAGCCGCAGCCTGTTCTACCTGCTCCTTTGTTGGCGCCGGGGCTGGAGTCCTGAGTCGGGCCTCGACCGTGCTGTCGATGCCACGAGGCGGCTTCGCAGCGTTCTCGGACTGGCGCTGAGGGAAATCGGGCCCTTGAGGCGGTCGAATGTTCTGGACCATTGATGCCTCCTTGAAAGCCATCCGCCGTCATCGTCCGCCGGAGGCCCAGCCGCCGGTAAGGCGACTGGGTAATGACTCCGGCGGAACGATTTATCCGTCTATCGCAGCAACGCGAGTGCCTGTTGCGGAAGCGAGTTGGCTTGTGCCAACACCGCAATACCCGTCTGCACAAGGACCTGATTCTTCGTGAATTGCGACGTCTCATACGCGATATCTGCATCGCGGATCCGAGACTCTGCCGCCACGAAGTTCTCACTCGTGACTTGCAGATTCGAAATGGCGGCCTCGAATCGGTTTTGAATCGAACCGTATTCCGCTCGGGCTGTGGCGATCGAGCTGATCGCGCTGTCGATATTGCTCAACGCGCTCTGCGCGTTTGCCGACGTTGAGATGTTCACGGTCGCCAAGCCGATGCTCGCGATGTCCAAATCATTCAGATCGGCTGTCAACGAATTGCCCGCGCCGCTCTTGAAGCCGATGAAGACTTCAAATGAATTCGTGGCGCCGCTCAACAGTGACTGTCCGTTGAACTCGGTCACGGTGGCGATCCGGTCGATTTCAGACCGGAGTGTCACAAACTCTTGATCCAAGTACGATCGCTCCGTAGTGCCGACGGTGCCGCTGGCGGACTGGGAAGAGAGCTCACGGAGACGAGAGAGCAAATTGCCGATGGTGGCCGCAGCCCCGTCGGCGACCTGCGTCAAACTGATGCCGTCATTCGCATTTCGCGTCGCTTGATTGATACTGCGAATGTGCGCACGCAATGTCTCGGATACGGCGAGTCCGGCGGCATCGTCTGATGCACGAGTAATCCGAAGACCTGAAGACAACCGTTCCACCGACCGTTGCAACTGGTTGTTGTTCACGGTCAAATTGCGCTGAGCTGCGATCGAAGCCGGATTGTTATTGACGATTAAAGCCATGGACTATTCCTCCTTGAAAACCGAACGAATCAACCACTTGTACGTCCCGGCATCCGTGCCAGGATTGTTTTGACCTTAAACCCCCATCAATAGCATGCATACCGATGAGGTTCCTTGGTCGTGCATCCTTATCGGTCCCAACCCGTCCACACTTGAGCGGGCCTGGGCGATAGGACTGAGAGAGGTCTTAGTGGTCAACAACCGACATTATTGGTTCGTCACGATCGCCAATAAGATGTTCTTCGTGAATCGTATCGCGTACAAGCGTTTCAACCTGAAACTAGAAGACGAGAAACCAGCCACTCCACTCCGGATACATGACGTTTCACACGCAAGGGCGGCGAATCCGAGATTGCAGAAGAAGCGTTCAGGAGTCATGGCTCATGCAGAAGCCAGATGAGGGACGACCTCGAATTCTAGGATATCCGCCATGCGAACCGAATCTTGTATGGACCGAGCGTCCAAGAGCTCCTGAATCCAGGAGGAAAGGGTTTGCAGATCTCCGCCGGCTGAACTGCCCCGCCCCGCGGATTGAAGCAGTTCCACATAATCGGCCAATTGTCCGAACCATCGGTCCAATCCTGAAGGAATGATGCCGCTCATACGCAACGGTGTGAGGAATCCCTGGGCCTCGGCTTTCAACGTCGAAGCAAATCGGGCGACGGTCGGCGCAGCGTTCATCATGATTTCAGGAGTATTCTGCGAACACGCGTCGATCGGTCCGACCTCTTTGAGGAGCTTACTCAACAGCATGGGCTGAAGATCGCGATCCGTGATCGGACGCCCCCCGAGCTTCAGCGAAGTAACCAGCCGATTCCGCGCGTAAGCGCGATCACTGACCTGCGTCAGGACCTCGCTGACTAGCTGATCGTCACTCACGTCCCACTGATCATGATCGAGTGTAATACGCATTGAGTCACTCCTTTCTACAAACATGAGCATCGGTTAACAACCGGCGAAATACCTTTGTGCTTCTGGTTTCCAGTTCCAGGTTCAAGGTGTGTGTTTCGAATTGTCAAACGTCCGATGTCAAACATGAAAC
>JBDTPK010000006.1:0-20897 GCA_039932735.1 Nitrospirota bacterium | reverse complement strand
AATAGGGAGAAGATCATACAGATTGTATATACTTAAATCAAAATTGCTCTAGCGCCCTTCTTCGTATCGCTCGACGGGACGTACGTGAAGCTCGGAGCGCGCGTGGCTGGTCCATTCCGTCAATTCCATTCGGCGATGGATACCAGGAATCGGAGGCGAGGTTCAGCCTAGGGCCCTAACTCTTTGGTTTCACCAACGTTTCTCGCGAGGGCAAATCCACCCTGCGGCGGCGGTGAGGCCTATTGACTTTTCCTCCTGCATTCCAATAGCATCCCCTTAAATTACATTAGGGCCACCTGCCAATGAACCACACCGCCCTCAAATTCCTGTCGATCCTCCTGATACTCTGTGTCCTTTTCGTCGGCGGATTGGCACAGGCGCAGTCGGTCGAACATGCCGGGCACCATGCCCAGCATCAGGGTACCACGCATGGCACTCTGCTCTGCTCTTGGATGTGTGCCGCCGGGACGGTTCTCGATACGGCGGTGGTCACGTTTCAGGTCGAACTCAGTCCTATTGCGCTCGTCACGCTTCCCCATTCTACGCCTCTATTGATCGAGACGTGCCAGACTTTTCCCAGCCGCGCCCCTCCATCTTTCTCTCTGTAGGCTTCGTTGCTCATCGGCTCGCAGCAGAGCTGCATCCCGTCTTTCACACGATCCACTGAGTGGGTGGGATGGATAGGCGGACAATGACGCTTCTTCTAGAGGGAAAGGACCAGCAGCATCATGGCAAGGAAACGGTTCATCATCGGATTCATTCTCGGTCTGGCACTCGTCTTTTTCTCGTGGCCCAGCATGCAGCAGGCACAAGCTTCCTGCGGCGCTGTGTCGTGTTTCGTCGTCATCGGGTCCCAGCAGCAAGTTCCATCGGCGGGCCTCCTCACGGTCAATGCGATGTACAATTACACGCCGATGCGATTACTGGACGGGACTAATGGAGTGATCCCGGGGCTCGACCAAGGGAACCGGCAGATGATTTTGGATCATCATCAGGAGACTCGGACCATTACACAGATTGCAACGCTCGACCTGAATTATGGTCTCACCGAAAGGGTTGGGCTGCAACTCACGCTCCCGTATGTGTGGCGCACCCACCATCACATTGATGGCCTGGGAGAGGATGGAGCCAATGGCGAAGGTGAGTCGACGAATTTCTCCGCCAATGGGGCTGGGGACTTGCGGGTGGGTCTCAAGTACAATATGTTACCTACCCTGCGGAGTATGGTAGTGCTGGGATTTGGCGTCTATCTTCCGTCCGGCAATACACATGCGCAAGACAACGTGGGGGGGTTGATGGAGTCGACCTCACAAATCGGTCGGGGAGCGGTCGGATTGAATCCCACAATTTACCAGACCTATGAATTGATCCCGCATCGGCTCAATCAATTTTCGTCAGCCAGTTACCGGCACACATTCAGAAACAACGATGGGTACCAGTTCGGGGATCAGTGGGATTTCAATGCTGGTGTCAATCTCGTCACGGTTCCTTGGTTGGTGCTGTCCTCGCAGTTCAACTACCGGTATATGGTGCACGATAATTTTAGTAGTTCGCTGCTACGCTCCGCAACACCTGCAGATGCACCAGACTTCCCCGGTGAACCGATCGTGATTGACCCAACCATTAAAAACCGGCAGGTGCCCACCACTGGCTCAACGTTCCTTTCATTCACCCCGGGCTTTAACATAAGCTTGGATGGGATGATCGACTCTCCCTGGACGAGAATGACCTCAGTATATTTCTTTGCGGCAATTCCGGTGGCGCGGGATTCCAACAACAGTCTGGCGCAGGGGACCAGTTATGTCTTTGGGCTTACACGCTCGTTCCAAATGCTGTGATCCCATAGGAAGCGAATCGATTGAAGGAGAGGAGGCTAACATGCGATCAAGAAGAACCAACCGTACGTTTGTGGGGCTCGTGCTGCTCGCGGCGTTGACGGCGCTGCCGGTCTTCGACGGCTGGAGCATGGGCTCACGAGTTCCGTCGGTCGGCATGCAGGCTGAAGACTTTCAACTCGCGGATCTTGATGGCAAGACCCAAAGCCTTAGCCAGTATCGCGGCAAGATCGTGCTCGTGAACTTCTGGGCCACCTGGTGCAAGCCCTGCACGACCGAAATGCCGGCGATGCAAGCCAGTTTCGACAAGCTCCGCGACAAGGGCCTCGTGGTTCTCGCGGTCAATGAATTGGAAGACGACGCCAGGGTGCGCGAGCACATCACACAGTACGGCCACACATTCCCGGTCCTGATGGACCGCGATAACAAGGTCGCCAATCAATTCGGCGTGTTTGGATTGCCCGTGAGCGTCTTCATCGACCAAGAGGGGCGCGTACAGGAATACCTCAAGGGCGGCCTGCTGACCGAACAGAAGATTGAAGAAATCGTCGCGCGGATTCAGAAAAATGAACCGATAAAGGCAGCAGCCCTCCGATAAGATTTTATGAATCCGAGACTTCGACAATTCGCCCTTGGATGCTTCGCCCTCTGGCTTGTGGCGCTCAGCGGGATTGTGTACCCGCAGCTCACGGCCCACATGAAGCACCATGCGCACCACAAGGCCGCAACTCACGCCACCGCACTCTGTTCATGGTTGTGTATCGCCGCCGATGCCGTCGAGGGAACCTCAGCCTACTTCGCCCCTGTTGAACAAGTCGTTTTCTTAAAGCAGGAACGCTTCGAGTCACAGATCCGTGCTCCCCTCACAGTTCAGCCACCTTCGCGGGCACCGCCCTTCGCATAGTTCCACCTCTTTCTTCATCTTCCGAGCGGGATCGCGATCACGACTTCTTTTCCCTGAAAGAGCTTGAGATCGTTGATTGATCAAACGTGGGAGAGGGGAACGGGTGTAACGGAACTCGTGTGTCTATTAGCGCGCATGTCGCATCTGTGAAATGGATTCAGGCTAAGGAGAATAACGTGATGAAGCACAGTCAGCCTTCAGCTCAATGGGGAACGCCTTCCTCCCGTACGTCCCTCTTGGTTGTGCTGACAAGGAAAGTACAGGTCGAGCACAAAGTCGAGCAAACACTCACACCGTTGGTGCTCAAGTGACGATCAATCCAGATGGACAGCATCGCCTGCAAGGGTGGGCAGTATCCGCACTTGTTCACTCCCTTGCGCTCACTGTAGCCCTCGGGTTCATGGCACAGGTCCAACCAGTCGTGCCACAAGACATGTTCAAATGGGACGTCACATTGGTCGAACCTCAACGGACTCACGAAACGAGTCAGGCTGAAATCCAGCCAATCCAGCAGCCTTCGCCTGCGCCTCCGGCAGTCCCTGCCCCCAGTCAACCAAAACAGGTTACGCGGAAGGTAGAACCCCGCGAGGTGACCAAGATTGTCCAACGCGAAAGTCCGCCGATTGAAGAGATCGTGGCGGTGCAAGCGAGAACCGAAACAATCGTACCGGTCATAGAGCAGCAGCCTCCGGAAGTTCAGCAGATTGAGCAATCCGTAGACGAGCCGGTCGTCCCTGTCGTGCAACAGGAAGCTACGAGCCAGCCTGAAATATCCGAGGCACCCGTTCAACCTGTCGAAGCTCACGTTGTCGAGACTGCTCCTGCGACGCGCGACCCAAACACTCCGGATTCCCCAGCGGCAGAAGTCACCGTTGCAAAGCCTGCCGAATCTGTCGTGCAGGAGTCCGCGCCGCAGACGCCAATGGCAACTCATTCGACTCCTGCTGTTAAAGTCGATCATGGCTGGTTGGCTGAATCACTGAGGCGGCGACTGGCTGAGATCAAACGCTATCCTAGTTCCGCGCGCCTCAATGGCTGGGAGGGGAAGGTTGTGCTGCGCGCAGTTATTCGAGCCGATGGCCATTTGTCTGAGGTGAAGGTGCATCGTAGCTCCGGCCACGAAGCGCTCGACAATGCAGCAGTGGAGGCTATTCGACTGGCTTGTCCGTTGCACATGCATCGACCGCTCGGTACGTCAGAAGTCGCAGTCTATGTACCGATGGTCTATAGCCTTGGAAGTTAGCTGCGGCAGGGGGTCCCTGTGTCCCTGAAGTTGGATCAAGGATTGAAGATGGTGCAAGCGGCGGTGATGTTTGGCCTTCTAGGCCTCGTGGCGATGCCGGTCTTGGCTGGAGCAATGCAGGATGTAGGGAGCGAAACAGAACGGACGACACGGCTTCAAGAATTACAGCGGGAACGCGCGAGAGTGGAAGGCGAGTTGCGTCAACTCCGTTCGCAGCCTGAAGGCGCGGCGCGATCGACCGCTCCCAGGAGCGAACTATCGGATCAACCGACGAGAAGCATGAAGGAGTCTCTTGAATCGTTGTCCGGAGTGTGCATCCGACAAGGTTCAAGTGGGCGCGACGCACAATTATCCATTCGTGGATCAAAATGAGGCACCGCATGATTGAACGGACATTCAGAACCAAGAGACTGGCGTGGATGGGCGGGGTTGCGATCAGTGCCGTCTCCCTCGCGTCAATGGCGCTGGCCGGACCGGATCAGACGGTGCGATTCGGCCCGAAACTAACGACCGATCACAAGGTGCGGGCGGTGGTCGGTCCTTCTGTCCGGATTGACGACGAAGGCCGTATCTCGCTCGCCTGGGTCGAGGAAGACCAGGACAGACGCACGGTGCTTTATTCTAGAACTGAGAGGCCGGGAGGACCGATCGGAGATCCGATCAAAGTGAACCAGCCGACCGAGGTGCCTTACATGCGACAGGAAGCGCCGGCTCTGGCTGTGGTCGGAGAGGACGTGCTCCTGACATGGGCCTTGACCCACCCGAGACTGACCGCTGACAAACCGTTCTCGAACGAACTGAGGCTGAGCCGGTCCAAGGACGGTGGCAAAACATTTCCGCCGTCGATTCTAGTGAACGACGACGAGCAGGTTATCGGCCACAGTTTCGACTCAATCCACATCGCCCCTGACGGCGTTGTGCATGTGGCCTGGATTGATGGGCGAGAGGGCAAGAAAGAGCCCGGCACCTTCGTGACCCGCTCGACCGATCACGGCCGCACCGTCGCGAAGAACCTGAAAGTTGATGAGGACACCTGTGTTTGTTGCCGGACATCTCTCACCTCCGGGTCGGACGGGACCCTCTACCTGGCCTGGCGCAAGGTTCTCCCTGGCGACGTCCGCGAAACAGTGGTCGCGCGTTCCATAGACGGCGGGAATACGTTTGCTTCCGCGGTGATTGTGGGTCACGACAAGTGGGTATTCCCCGGTTGCCCACATCGGCCCGCCGCAATCGGAACGGATCGACTCGGGCGGCTTTATGTCGTCTGGTACACCGAGGGCGTCGATGAGACTCCGGCAGTGTTCCTAGCTTACTCGGATGATCGAGGAGAGACATTTTCACTCAAGAAGCAGCTGAACGTCTCTAAAGGAACATTCCCGGATCATCCGCAAATGGCGGTCGACCCTGAGGGGCGTCTCGTGGTCGTGTGGGAAGAGCAATCCCCTGTCCGGCGTGAAGTCGTGATGAGCGTATCCCTCGATCGTGGACAGACATTTAGTTCGCCGCAGAAATTGAATGAGAAGAAAGGCCAGACACCGTCCCTCTCAATGAATTCGAAAGGGCTCGCCGCTCTGGCATGGATGGAGCACGCGATGCCTGCTCATCGCATGGTTGTACAAACGCTCCAACTTCCAGGCCCGAAAGTCATTGCGAAGCAGGAGCCGTAACGTGAATGTACCGGTGAAACGAGTTGTGATTGCAGCGATGCTCTCTCTCATGAGCATCGTTTCGGCCAGCCCCTCGCTTGCCGTCGATCCCTTTATCTCGCTCAAGATGAGCCGGTTGCCGGTCGGGAGTATGGCGGCGCCCTTTGAACTCGCGACGCTGGACGGTAAGGTCGTCAAGTCGAGCGAGCTGGCAGGGAAGGTAGTGGTTATCAACTTTTGGGCCACCTGGTGCGGACCCTGCAAAGAAGAAATGCCTTCCCTTGCGCGATTGCAACAGCAACTGGACCCAACACGTTTTACCATGTTGACCGTGACGACGGATCTGCAGCGCCAAGGCATCGCTCACTTTCTCTCTCAGTTGGGAGTCAGCATGCCGGTGCTGTTCGATGAAGATCAAGAAGTGTCACGGTCCTTCATGGTGCGAGGTCTCCCGACTACGATCGTGATCGCACGTGATGGCACGCTCGTCGGTCGAGCGGTCGGGCCTCGCGCCTGGGATAGTCCTGAGGCGGTAGCGGTGATGCGGCACGTCATGGAAAGCGGGAAATGAAGAAGTGTTTTGCCCCGCTCGCGCTGACCCTTGCCACGTTGTACCTGACGTTATCGGTCAGTGCCATGGTCTGTCTCTTTGTGCACGAGAGCCTCCCAGGCTCAACCCATCATCACACGGGCGGAGTGACACAATCTTCTCTCTGCGCCTGGGCCTGCCACGCCAATCCGACCGTTGATCTTCCCCCTGTCACAACACTGACCCAGCCGCTGCACCTCGTGACAATGCTGCTGCTGGTCGATACTTCTATCTCATCGTTCCTTTCCCAGCAGACGGCCCAGTCCCGCGCGCCTCCTCGCTCGTAACTTCGCATCCACTCAACAGTCATCAGTTGCCTCCTAGTGCGGCCAGAGCTCCGCGACCTTGCGGCCTGTGCCCAGCTCGGAGAGCACTGTGTGTCGTGTTCATTCTTTCACGAAGGAGTACGGGCTATGGTGTCGTTCAAGAGAGTGATGCAGGTCATTACGGCAGTCACAGCGCTCGGAGGCATTGCCGCGTTGGATCACGTCGCACTGGCACAAGACTCGACCGCGAGTGAGGCCGCGCAGCAAAATCCGCGAGAACAACAACTGAGAGAACAACTCAAAGGCATCTTGCAAGAGCTGGACGACCTCAAAAAGGATCGTGAGAGTACGGTACCTCCAGAGGAACGGCCCAACACAGTCACTGAGAAACTGGCGCCGGAACACGCGGGGGTGGCTGGAACGATACCAGAATATGAGCTGTCCGATCTCAGCATCATTAGCAAGCGGGTCCACAAGCGACCGGAAGGGGTGTCACTGTCCGCCACCGTTCCATCCGAAACGGATTCTCAGCCGACGAGAACGATGAAGGAGTCGATGGAATCGCTGCCCGGCGTGGTCTTGCGCCAGGCCAACGGACCACGTGACTTCAGCATGATGATTCGCGGGCAGGGCGTCAAGACGTCCTTTGCGGTTCGGGACATTAAGATCTATGAAGACGGAATCCAGCAAACCCAATCCGACGGCCTCTCACGCCTCGACATACAAGACCCCTGGTTTATGCGGAGCGTCGAAGTCACTCGCGGGGCATCGTCCTCCTTGTACGACAACTACGCCCTCGGTGGAATGGTTCAGTTCAGGACCAGACGGGGGAGCGACATCAACGGAGTGGAAACGTTTTTGTCGGGCGGTTCCTACGGGTACCAAAAATACGGCCTCGCCGTCGGTCAAGAAACGGATAAAGTCGACATCGCCATGTTTGCGAGCGAGGTAAAGGAAGACGGCTATATCCAGAACAGCAATTACAACACCCAGACGCTTAACCTCAATTTTCGCTACAAGGTGGATGATAAGCAGAATTTCTATTTCAAGGCGATCTCCAACTGGCTGAATACGAAAGTGCCGACCCGACTCACCCAATCGCAGTTTATCGCCAACGATCGCCAGGCAGGCGGAGCGCAAACGACCTGTACACCCGGCACCTACAACGGCGGATGCGCAAACGCGCTCTTGCTCAATCAAGGCCGCGTCGATCGCCGCACGATCATCGGGGGCATGTATGAGCGACAGCTCAACGCGAATACCGTCCTGACGATGGAGGCCGACTACGACGTCAAAGACATCCAGCAAACATTTTCGCAGATTACCGAGAACACTAATCCCAACTACAAACACTACACCGATTTGCGGCACGAGGGCCAGCTTGGAGCGATGCCACTGAAGAGCTATGTCGGCTTCTTTGTCAACCAGATGGACCAGAAAGCTAACTCGTTCCAGAATCTTGCCGACGGTTTCGGAACCAAAGGGACCTTGCTCCAGAACTCCCGCGGGTCAATTTTCAACATCGGTGCCCGCTTTCGGGAAGAATTGGAATTCGTTCCGACCTGGACATTGGCAGCCGGACTTGGCTTCGAACAGTCCCGTCTCAGCACGCAGGCGACCACCTACGATAATGCGGGCGCGGTGGCCTCGCGTGCCAACGCGAGTCTTGATTACTCAAACTGGGCACCGGAAATGTCGCTCACCTGGAAACCGACGGAGGCCTATCGACATTGGACTCGGGCCTCGACGGGGTACGGCATCCCACAAATGAGCCAGCTCTTGCGCGATCCCATCACCGGACTTCCTGGGACCAACTTTAATCTGAAACCGCAGAAGAACCTCAACCTGGAAATCGGTACGGAGTCTAAGCTGCACGAGACTCTCATCGTCCAACTCGTCGGGTTTATGACCTTCTTCAAAGACGAGATCATCACCCAGACGATATCAGGGAACAACACGGCTTCCGTCAATGCCGACTCCTCTAAGTACATGGGCATTGAAGCCTCCTACGATTGGCGACCGATGCCAGGCATGCGATTCTCCGGTGCCTATACACACATTGATGCCAGATACGTCAATTTCTCAGATCGGACCGCGGCTGGGCTCCTAGTCCGCGACGGCAAGCAGGTGCCAAACGTGCCGACCGATGTGTTCAATTCCAAAGTCGCCTATGACCACGCGCCGACCGGATGGGGCGGCTGGGTCGAAGGCAGTTATTACAACAGCTACTTCCTGAACAACAGCAGCACGTTCAGCATCCCCTCCTATGTGGTCGCGAATGTGAATATCCACAAGAGTTTCGCGCTGGACCACTCCTGGTTCCGATTCGCCAAATTGTATCTGGAGGTGGACAACATCGCGGATAAGAAATACGCCGCATCCGGCCAGGTGATCGGAGGGGAAACCGCTGGCGCTGCCGCAGGCAACCAAGCCTTCTTCGGCGGCTACGGCCGGGCCATCTATGGCGGTGTAACGGTGGGGCTGTTCTAGCTTGTTGGGATATCTAAGGCAGTTCCGAGCTGAGAGGAGGGCGGCATTGAGATGCCCCCATTCAATAGATGCATCCGAACATCGCAATAAGTCTGATGACGACACAGAGGGAGGTTCAAGATGAACAAGCAATTGCTCCGAGTCAATGAAGCGGCAGTGGTTTTAAATGTGAGCCGCTGGACCGTTTATCGGTGGGTGGAGGAAGGGAAGCTAAGCGCCACAAAAATCGGCAAGCAGAGCTTGCGCGTGATCGGTAACTCGATCGATAAGCTGATCTCCGAGCATCGGACCGATTCCTGAGGTCCCGTCACCTGCATGTGACGGGTGACGTGCGGCGGAACGCAGCATCGAGGACAGCTGTTGTAGAAAGGATCGTGGTGTTATTTATGGAAGGACTCAAAGAACTCGTCGAGTATGGCGTAATCGGGTTATTACTGGGGCTGAGTTTCTGGACCATAGGGGTGGCGGTGGAGCGCTGGCTGTTCTACCGGCGGGTGGACGTGAGGCAGTTTCTCACGCTGGACCAGTGCGAGATCATGTTGACCAGGCGGCTGGTGGTGATCGGGACCGTGGCGGCCAATGCGCCGTACATCGGTTTGCTCGGGACGGTCCTCGGCATCATGTTGACGTTCCACACGATGGGGACATCTGGAACGTTGGCGGTGGCATCGATCATGATCGGCCTGAGCCTCGCGCTCAAGGCCACGGCGGCAGGGCTGCTGGTCGCCATTCCTTGCGTGGTCATGAACAACGTCCTCCGGCGGCGCGTCAGCGAACTCCTCACACTGTACAAGGCACAACATGGAGCGTGAGGTCAATCAGATCAACGTGATTCCTCTCGTCGACGTCATGTTGGTACTGCTCGTAATCGTGTTGACCACCGCCACCTTCATCACGGCGGGCCAGATTCCGGTTAATCTGGCCAAAGCCGCGACGGCCGGAGAGCGGCAAAACACCCCGCTCATCGTGATCGTCACCGCGGAGGGCGGGTTGTTTGTGAACGATCAGTCTGTCACCGACGAGCAATTCGATGCGGTGCTCTTCACTCATCCCCGCGAGTCGCTGGTTTTGGTTCGGGCCGACAAAGCCACGCGACTCGAACGGTTCGTTACCCTCGTTGATCATGTCCGCGGGCTCGGCTTTCACCAGGTCAGCTTGGAGGTCATTCGCACATAACCAGGACTCTTAGCCCGAGCCCACCCTGTCAGGCTACGGAAAAACTACTTGCTCACGGTAGGGCTCGGCGAAGGGAAGCTCGCGATGATTGCCGGTTCGTCCACAGGATGCTCAAAAAGGCTGTCCAGCGCGGCTGCAGCGAGTGAGGAGGTGAGGCATACCTTTGCGATACGTCGAGCCTTTGAGCAATGCGAGAACAAAGCTGACGGACGAGAGCATCCTGCGAAGCCGATGAGGGCGACATTCACCCAGGAATAACGACATGCCGGAGTCTATGCAATTTGCCAAATTGCTCAAGCGGTGGTTGATCGGGTCATTCGTGGCGTGTGCTCTCGCCATTGGAGGATATGCCATTTTGACCAAGTCCGACGAGACGCCAGTACGTGCCGCCGGCCAGGGGGCCAATCCTCAAGGGACGCGCACCCTGCCGGTCGTGGTTGCGGCTGTGAAAACAGGCGACATCAGCGTCTATCTCAACGGACTCGGGTCGGTCATTCCGCGTGACACAATATGACCTATGTTCTGGCAGGAGGATGCTCGTCATCGATGTGGGCTGCACGCAGGTGAGGTTGCGCGAAGGACGGGCGTTCACCATCGAGACTTAGCCCGACGACGCGCCTCCATCTCGGCTGTAAACCTGTGATCCTCGGACACAGCGGGCGCCAGCACAAGCTGGCGATGCCGATATGTTCATCAACGAAACAGAGCGCGTGACTCTGGCCGTCGGCCTCGGTTTGGGCTATCACATCATCGCATCACCAACAAGACCCGCGCGTCTCCTCGAGACACGCCACAATCTCAAGCGAACGCTAGTGTTAGGTGCCTTGTAACCTTTTCATGGGTCCGAGCGACTAGGGGATAGAAGGAAAGACCTGGAGCCGTCCAGCTTGGCTCACCTGATCCACTAAGGAGGACCATATGAGACCTGATACCCACCTTATTCTGGGAATTGCATTCGGAGCCGCGCTGTTCGCTTGCCCTCCAGTCTGGGCAGATGGCGGAGGCCAGTGCGCGCGCCAGGGCGGCGAGCGTCATGCAATGTTGCACCCTGGCAGGGATGCACAGGGTCGTGTCAGTGCTCACATGCTGCGACATCTTCTGAAGAACAAGCAGGAGCTTGGGCTCACCGATGAACAGCTCACCAAAAGGCGCACGGTGGCACTTGATGCCGACCGGGCACACATACGTGTCCAGGCGGATGTGATGGTCAGTGAAAGGGAACTCCGTTCGCTGCTGCGGGATGAGCAGGCCGAAATGCCGACGATCGAAGCCAAGGTGAAGGAATACGAGGCCCTCGAAGCCACGGCCCGCATCATAGGCATCAGGGTCAGACGGGATCTCATCGGCATCCTGACGCCAGAGCAACGGGCCAAACAGCAAGCGTTGTGGGACCGGCATCGGCGCCACGATCTAAGTCACATGATGCGGGCTGAGGCTGGGAATCCATGAATGAAACCTGTGTGGATGCTTTCGAGATCGAGATGCATGAATGGGAAGGTGGGTCGTCAGCTGATTGACCTCGTGAGATTGCTCACCCCCGACACGACATGGTGTGGTGTTATTATGGGCGACGGTTGGGGTATGGCGAATACACTGGGGCTCCTGGGAATACAGCTGCCGATGACCGATGAGTCGTTAACGGTTCTCAAGAGTGAACCAGAGGATCGGGAGATCCTCCAGCGTATTCGTCGCGGAGAGATTGATCGCTATGCCGATCTGATCAGCCGATACCAACGCCATGTCATCCGCATCGTCAGTCGGCGAGTACCGGCTGATCGAGCCGAAGAGATCATCCACGATGTGTTTGTGAGAGCATACGTCGGGTTGGCGCAATTCTCGGGCTCGGTCTCGTTCGAACATTGGCTCGCCGGCATTGCCGTTCGAACCTGCTACGACTTCTGGAGAGAAAGAAAGCGCGAAGAGCTGCCAGTCAGTGCGTTGACCAATGAGCACCATCAATGGATTGAGCAGACGCTGGCTGCTCAATCAGAGGACCAGTTCTACAACCTGGTGCGGAGACACGAGGCGATAGAGGTCTTGGAATGGGCTCTCGGACAACTCTCACCGGAGAATCGAGCGGTGCTGACCTTGGTCCATCTTGACGGCCATTCCGTGCGTGCGGCGGCACAATTATTGGGATGGAGCGTGGTGAATGTGAAGGTGCGAGCGCACCGCGCCAGACAGATGCTCCGCACACGACTACTTGAAAGGAGGCGGCAGGAAAATGACACGACTCAACGATGACATCCTCAAAAACGTAGAGCGCGCGTTAACGGAAGCTCATCAATCGCGCCAAGAGCCGTCGCTCGGTGCCGACTGGACCATTCGCCTCATGCAGGACGTCCACCGGGAAGCCTTAGAATGCGGGCAATCGATGATGGCGCTGGGGCTCGATCGGCTCGTGTGGAGAACAGCCGCCGTGGCCGCCGTAGTGGCCCTGGTCTTCACTGGCTCCGTATTGTTCTACACCAACCGGGATACAGTCGAACTCACCACGTTGCTGTCGAATGAGGTCGATGTGGTGGTGCCGCTCAGCGAGTAAGTCGAGCCGTATAGGAGGAACCTGTCATGGTACCAGGGAAAGTGTGGGGTGGACTCGTGGTCTTGTTCACCGCGGGAGTCCTGATAGGCCTCGCCGGGGCCACGTTCTACCACCAATACGAACAGGAACATCGATGGGAGCGAGGCCCGGCAGCGAAACACGAGCGAATCATGATGCGTTTGACCCACGAATTGGCCTTGACGCCGGCACAACAAGCCGACATCGAGCCGATGATCAGTCGGACTCATGTAGAGATCTTACAATTGCGGTTTGCGCATCAACCGGAAGTCGAACAGGCTTTGACCCAAGGGATGGCCGCGATCAAAACCAAGTTGTCTGTGGAACAGCAAGAACAGCTGGATGGGCTCTATGCCAAACTCCAATGGCGCTGGCAGGTGTCGCGCGACTACTTGCACACCACCCAGGAACGGCTGAAATTGATAAAGTAGGAATGTGGCCGCGATGTGAGAATCTTTTCGTAGGATCATGATGACGACATTGACCCAGGAACCCGGGAAGAACGAGATGCCAGATCCTGTTGGTTTTGCCAGGTTGCTCAAGCGGTGGTTGATCGGGTTATTCGTGGCGTGTGCTCTCGCCATTGGAGGGTATGCCATTTTGACCAAGTCCGACGAGACGCCAGTACGTGCCGCCAGCCAGGGGGGCAATCCTCAAGGGGGGCGCACCCTGCCGGTCGTGGTTGCCGCTGCGAAAACAGGCGACATCAGCGTCTATCTCAACGGACTCGGGTCGGTCATTCCGCTGAATACTGTGACGGTGAGGAGTCGTGTCGATGGGCAACTGATGCAGGTGCGTTTCAAAGAAGGCCAGACCGTCCAGAGCGGAGACTTGCTGGCCGAAATCGATCCGCGTCCATTTCAGGTGCAATTGACCCAGGCCGAGGGACAGATGGCGCGCGACCGTTCCCAGCTGAAGAATGCCCAACTCGACCTCGAACGATACCGCGGACTGTTGCAGCAGGGATTTGTTCCCATGCAGCAACTCGATACCCAAGTGGCATTAGTCCGACAGCTTGAAGGGATGGTCCAGGTCGATCAGGGACAGATCGACAACGCCAAGCTGCAGATCACATACTCCCGTATTACCGCTCCCATTCACGGGCGCATCGGATTGCGGCTCGTGGATCAGGGCAACCTGGTCCGTGCGAACGATGCCAATGGGTTACTGGTCATCACGCAGCTGCAACCGATCACCGTGGTTTTCACCATCGCCGAAGATAGTCTCCCCGCCGTACTCGACAAGCTCAAGACTGGGGAATCGTTGACGGTTGAGGCATTTGATCGAGAGCAGAAGCGAAAGCTGGCCACAGGAACGTTGTTGACAGTGGACAACCAGATCGATTCAAACACCGGAACGGTACGACTGAAAGCGGTCTTTCCGAACGACGACAGTGAGCTATTCCCTAATCAGTTCGTTAATGCACGCTTGTTGTTGGACATCAAGCACGGAACGACGATCGTGCCGTCGGCTGCCGTGCAACGAGGGCCGAAGGGGACATTCGTGTATGTGGTAAACATCGATCAGACAGTGGGTATGCGACCGGTCACGGTCGGGGTCAGCCACGGAGAAGTCTCCTCCATTGATACAGGCCTGTCTCCTGATGAACTTGTTGTGGTGGATGGCACTGAAAAACTGCGAGAGGGGAGTAAGGTAGAAGTCCAGAGCCAAAACGGCATGCCTGTAACAGGCAAACTCGATCAGCCGTCTCTCGGAGGAGAGAAGCTTCGAAGAGGATCAGGGTTGTGAATCCGTCCCGTCTGTTCATCCTGCGGCCCGTTGCGACAGCCTTGTTGATGGTTGCCATACTGCTCGCCGGGATCATCGCGTATCGGCAGCTGCCGGTTTCGGCTCTTCCCCAAGTCGACTACCCGACCATTCAGGTGCTGACCTTTTACCCGGGGGCAAGTCCTGACGTGATGGCCTCTTCCGTCACTGCGCCATTGGAGCGCCAGTTTGGGCAAATGCCAGGTTTGAACCAGATGACGTCCACCAGCTCCAGTGGAAGCTCGGTCATCACGCTGCAATTTAGTTTGGAACTCAATCTGGATGTCGCCGAGCAGGAGGTGCAGGCCGCCATTAATGGGGCCTCCACATTCTTGCCGCGCGATCTCCCGAGCCCGCCCGTCTATAGCAAGGTCAATCCAGCGGACGCGCCGATCCTGACGCTGGCGCTGACGTCGCGCACATTGCCTCTGTCTCAGGTGGAGGACCTCGCTGAAACCCGGTTCGCCCAGAGGATTTCGCAAGTGTCCGGCGTTGGGCTGGTGAGCATCAGCGGTGGGCAGCGGCCTGCTGTGCGGATTCAGGCGAATCCAAGAGCCTTGTCGGCCTACGGGATGACGCTGGAGGATCTGCGGGTTGCCGTGGCCACGGCGAACGTCAATCAAGCGAAGGGCACCTTCGACGGCCCGAAGCGGGCCTCCATCATCAATGCGACGGATCAGCTGCTCTCGAGCAAAGAATATCAGCCGCTGATCGTTACTTATCGCAACGGCGCGCCGGTACATCTGTCCGATGTCGCCGCCGTGATCGACGATGTGGAGAACGTCAAGCTGGCAGCCTGGATGAACGAGGACCCGGCGGTAATCGTCAACATCCAACGGCAACCGGGCGCCAATGTCATCGACGTGGTGGACCGCATCAAGACCCTCCTGCCGCAAATGCAGAGTGCGCTGCCGTCGTCCGTCCAAGTCACCGTGCTGACGGATCGCACGATCTCCATTCGTGCGTCGGTCCGGGACGTGCAGTTCGAGCTGCTGCTGGCGGTCGCGCTGGTGATCATGGTGATCTTCCTGTTTCTCCGCACCCTGTCCGCCACCATCATTCCTGCCGCGGCCGTGCCGTTGTCGCTGGTCGGGACCTTCGGGATCATGTATTTGATGGGGTTCAGCCTGAACAACCTGACGTTGATGGCGCTCACGATCTCGACCGGCTTCGTGGTGGACGATGCGATCGTGATGATCGAAAACATCGCGCGGTACATCGAGCAAGGCGACTCGCCGCTACAGGCTGCGCTCAAAGGGGCCAAGCAGATTGCGTTCACCATTCTTTCACTGACCATTTCGCTCATCGCTGTGCTGATTCCGCTGCTGTTCATGGGTGATGTGGTGGGCCGGTTGTTCCGCGAGTTTGCGCTCACGCTCAGTGTCACGATCCTCATCTCCGCCGTGGTGTCGCTGACCTTGACACCGATGATGTGCGCCAGGCTGCTGCGCCACCGCACGAAGGCAGAGCAAGGCAGGTTGTACCGTGCCTCCCAAGCGGTGTTCGACCGGACCATTGCGGCCTACGGCAGGACATTACAATGGGTGTTACGCCATCAACCGGCCACGCTAGTCGTGGCGGTCGGTACGCTGATCCTCACTGTCCTCCTCTTCGTCATCATACCCAAGGGGTTTTTCCCGATTCAGGATACGGGTGTGATTCTGGGAATCTCCGAGGCCCCCCAGTCGATCTCGTTCTCGGCGATGGTCGAGCGACAGCAGGCTCTGGCCGGCGAGATCCTGACTGATCCGGCCGTCGCCAGCCTCTCCTCGTTCATCGGGGTGGACGGGACGAACAGTACACTCAACAGCGGGCGCATCCAGATCAACTTGAAACCCCTCGCCGAGCGGAGGATCAGTGCCGGTGATGTGATCCATCGCCTGCAATTACAATTGGCACAGGTCGAAGGGATCTCCTTGTTCATGCAGCCTGTGCAGGATCTCACGGTGGAAGATCGAGTGAGCCGGACTCAATACCAGTACACCCTCGAAGATGCGGATCCTGAGGAGTTGAAGCGGTGGGCGCCGAAACTGATCGAGGTCTTGCAGACACTTCCCGAATTGCGCGATGTGAGCAGCGATCAGCAGGACCAGGGATTGGCGTCCATGCTAGTCATCGACCGCAACACGGCGTCGCGCATGGGTATCACACCACAAGTGATTGTCGATACGCTGTACGACGCGTTCGGTCAGCGGCAGGTGTCCACGATGTTTACTCAGTTGAACCAGTATCGTGTCGTGCTGGAAGTGAAGCCAGAGTTCCAGCAGGGTCCGCAGGCGTTACAGTTCCTCGATGTCCGGTCCTCGAGCGGCGGCCAGGTGCCGTTGAATGTGTTCACGCAGGTGACGGAAACCATCACCCCGCTTGTCGTGAACCGTCAAGGACAATTCCCCGCCGCCATGCTCTCGTTTAATCTCGCGCCGGGCAACTCGCTCGGCGACGCGGTGGTGGCAATCGAGCGGTCCGCTCAGGAGATTGACTTGCCGCCCAGCATCCGCGGAAGCTTTCAGGGTACGGCCCAAGCCTTTCAGGCCTCGCTGGCCAACGAGGTCTGGCTGATTCTTGCCGCGCTCGTCACCGTTTACATCGTGCTCGGGATTCTGTATGAGAGCTATATCCATCCCCTGACGATCCTCTCCACGCTGCCATCCGCGGGAGTCGGGGCGCTGCTCGCACTAATGCTCCTCCGGATTGAGTTCAGCGTGATCGCCTTGATCGGCATCGTGCTCCTGATCGGCATCGTCAAGAAGAACGCCATTATGATGATCGACTTTGCGTTGGAGGCGGAGCGGAAGGAAGGGAAGCGGCCGGAGGAGGCGATCTATGAGGCCTGCCTGCTCCGGTTTCGTCCGATCATGATGACGACGATGGCGGCCTTGCTTGGTGCATTGCCGCTGGCCATGAGTACTGGAGTCGGATCGGAATTGCGGCGACCGCTCGGCATTGTCATTGTCGGCGGGTTGATCGTCAGCCAAATATTGACGCTCTATACGACACCGGTGGTCTACCTCGCGTTCGACCGATTAGCACGACGGATAGGGGAGCGGCGATTCCCGGAAGCCAGGCATGATGACATAGACACGAGCACGGCATGAACATCTCAGCCACGTTCGTCCATCGGCCGGTCGCCATCACATTGTTGACCATCGGTGTCACGCTTGTCGGAGCGATTGCCTTCCGATTCCTTCCCGTGGCCGCGCTCCCGCAAGTGGAATTTCCAACGATCAACGTCTCGGCGAATCTTCCGGGTGCCGGTCCCGAGACCATGGCGACCTCGGTGGCGGCCCCGCTGGAGCGCCAGTTCACGCGCATTGCGGGCGTGACCGAGATGACCTCGAGCAGCACACTCGGGGTCACGAGCGTGACGCTACAGTTTGAACTGAGCCGCGACATCGACGGCGCTGCCCGTGACGTCCAAGCGGCGATCAACGCCGCGCGCGCCGACCTCCCGGCGATTCTTCCAAGCAGTCCCAAGTATCGCAAGGTCAATCCGGCAGACGCCCCCGTGCTGATTCTTGCCGTGACATCAGAGATTGCCGGTCGGGGGGAGATGTACGACGCCGCGTCAAGCATGCTGCAGCAGAAGATTTCACAGGTCGATGGCGTGGGGCAGGTGAATGTGGGCGGCGGCTCACTTCCCGCTGTCCGCGTCGACCTCAATCCCACTGCGCTGAACAAGTACGGGATCGGGCTGGGCGACGTCCGCCGGATGTTGACCAGCACCAGCGTAAACCGGCCGAAGGGCCAGTTGACCGACGGAACCCGCACCTGGGAGATCCGGGCCAACGATCAACTCCACCGTGCTGAGGACTACCTGCCCTTGGTGGTGGCCTACCGGGGCGGCCGGGCGGTGCAGCTGTCGGATGTCGCGACCGTCGAAAACTCGGTGGAAGATTTGCGGGCGACAGGCATGGCGAATGGAAAGCCGGCAGTCCTCGTCCTCGTCTATCGGCAGCCTGGGGCCAATATCATCGAGACGGTGGATCGGGTCCGCGCGTTGCTCCCGCAACTGGCGGCATCTATTCCCGGCAGCATGACGCTTTCGGTGGTGATGGACCGAACGCCGGTCATACGCGCCTCGCTGCACGACGTCGAGCGGACACTCGCTATCTCCGTAGTCCTTGTCATTCTGGTGGTGTTCATCTTCCTCCGGAACGCCCGAGCGACCTTCATTCCCATCGTTGCGGTACCGGTCTCGCTGATCTCGACGTTCGGCGTCATGTACCTCTGCGGATACAGCCTCGACAATCTCTCGCTCATGGCGCTCACGGTGGCAACCGGTTTCGTTGTGGATGACGCGATCGTCGTCCTGGAGAATATCAGCCGATACCGCGAACAGGGTGTTCCACCGTTCCAGGCAGCGTTGCGTGGGGCGAAGGAGATCACCTTCACAGTACTCTCGATGAGTCTCTCGCTCGTGGCGGTGTTCCTCCCGATCTTATTGATGGGGGGAATGGTCGGGCGCTTGTTTCGAGAATTTGCGGTGACGCTTTCCGTGGCCATCATTGTCTCGCTCCTGGTGTCGCTCACGACGATTCCCATGATGTGCGCGAGACTGCTGAAGCCGGAACAGGGCACGACCCATGGACGGTGGTATCGGGTCAGTGAGCGGTTTTTTGAGGGACTGCGCGCTGGCTATGCGAAAAGTTTGGGCTGGGTGCTGCGACATCCGAAAAGCATGCTTGCTGTGACGCTGGCGACCATGGGACTCAGCCTCTATCTTTACGTGATCATCCCCAAAGGATTCTTTCCCCAGCAGGACACCGGACGCCTCAGCGGGACCATCCAGGCGTCGCAGGATATTTCGTTTCAGGCCATGAGCCAGAAGCTCACTGAGGTCGTGGAGATCATCCAGAGCGATCCTGCCGTGGATACCGTGATGGGGTTCTCCGGTGGCGGTGGAGGGAGCACGACCAATACCGGACGCCTGTTCATCTCATTGAAGCCGCTTGAGGAGCGGAAGCTCAGTGGAGACCAGGTGATCGCCAGACTGCGTCCTCAGCTCGCGAACGTGCCGGGTGCGCCGACGTATCTGCAGGCGGTTCAGGATTTGCGGATCGGCGGGCGTGTCAACAGCGCGCAGTATCAATACACGCTGCAGAGTGTCGATCTGGGTGAACTGAGTGCTTGGGCGCCGAAGGTCGAACGCCAGTTGCGTACCCTGCCGGAAATTGCCGATGTGAATAGCGATCAGCAGGACAAAGGCTTGCAATCGATGGTCGTGTTCGATCGCAGTACGGCCTCGCGATTGAGCCTCAGCCCCCAGCTCATCGACGACACGCTCTACGACGCCTTTGGCCAGCGCCAGGTCTCGATTATGTACACCCCGCTCAACCAATATCATGTCGTGATGGAGGTGGCGCCGAAATTTTGGCAGAGTGCCGCCGCGCTGAACGATATTTATGTGCGGTCGCCGACGGGAATGCAAGTCCCGTTGAGCGCAGTGGCGCGCTACGAGCCTGCCGCAACGCTGCTGTCCGTCAATCGCCAGGGTCAGTTTCCTGGCATCACGCTGTCGTTCAATATGACGTCAGGCTCCTCGCTCGGTGAGGCCGTGCAGGCGATTGAGACGTCCATGAAGGACATCGGACAACCGGGCGGTATCCGGGGCAGTTTTCAGGGAACGGCGAAAGCCTTTCAGGCCTCGCTGAGCAATCAGCCGCTGCTCATCCTCGCGGCCCTGATCACGGTCTACATCGTGCTTGGGATCTTGTACGAGAGCTACATCCACCCGCTCACGATTCTGTCCACCATCCCGTCCGCGGGAGTAGGCGCATTGCTCGCACTGCTCCTCTTCAAGACGGAGCTGAGCATGATCGCGTTGATCGGCATCATTCTGCTGATCGGGATCGTGAAGAAGAATGCCATTATGATGATCGATTTTGCGCTGGATGTGGAGCGAAAGGAAGGGAAACCGCCGGAGGAGGCAATCTATCAAGCCTGTCTGATGCGTTTCCGGCCGATCATGATGACCACGATGGCAGCGTTGCTGGGGGCGCTGCCGCTGGCACTCGGGACGGGGGTGGGGTCGGAGTTGCGGCGGCCGCTCGGCATTGCGATTGTGGGTGGCCTGCTGATAAGCCAGTTGCTCACGCTCTATACCACGCCGGTCGTGTATCTTTATCTCAACCGTCTGAGATTGAGACTCCTGCGCATGCGGGCAGGACGCGCACAGCGGCAAATCGCTTAGTCACAATGACCTGCCAAGGAAAATTCGGACCAGGGTAAGTATTAGACTGGACCACAACCAGAGAGGTCAGGGTCATACGCAAGAAACGGTACACGCCCGAAGAACTCATCCTGAATCCTGCCTGAAAAATAACCATTTCACCGCGTGAGTCTCTTGATCTTGTGCAAGGCCTAGTTCTAGGCGTCTTCCCGCGGACTGTTCGCAGGCAAGGACACTCACAGGCCATATTGA
>JBDTPK010000005.1:0-21633 GCA_039932735.1 Nitrospirota bacterium | reverse complement strand
GAGCGCCTTGGCGCGGCCAATTGGTACGCCGGGTGTCGCCAATGCAAGTTGTTCGAAGTCCGTGAGCGTTACGGCGCGATGAGGTGTCGAGAGCCACACAACCGCGCGTGCCTTAGCGTCGAACAAGGGCTCGGCCGGCGCGCCACCGACTGCAGCAAACGGTTGGGAAAACTGTTTTTTAGAAAGATCGGTACTGGTAAATAATCTTGTCAAGCTCTCAGTCTTGACGTTGCCTGTCGGCCCACCACCTACTTGATACGTGACAGCAAGCTCGGCCCCGGCTTTGGGAACTGCGCCAGAGCGTCCATTGCCAAAGCGGATTTCGCCCCGCTCGGGATCGAGCACATAGCCATGAGCATGTGGTCCGGTGCGGTCCCACGACAGATATTCGTTCCAATCCTGTTCCACGGTCGCACTGACCCGCACATACAAGGTCGTACTCCTTGGAACAATCGGCTTCTCAGGTAAAAGATAGGTTTGACCGGCGCGCCCATTGCTCTTTCCCAGGCTATACCGTTGATCTCCGTCCACCGCGTGAGTAGCCTGAACTGCATTGATCTGTATGTATCGAGTATCCGGTGAGCAATCGTACCTTCCGCTAACAAGACGGCACCGGAAAAAATAGTGACTCGCGTGGCCGCTGAGGCTCACTCCGTCGGGAAGATGCTGGGAGCGTTCAGGAGCTTTGAAGTGCACAGCGCCGCTGAGGGTGAACGCCCGTGTGCCATCGACTGTTTCCAAGAGCGGCAGCCATTGTTCTGCCCCAGCGTAGTATTCCCAGACCGTATGGACACTATAATGCTGTCGCCAATCGACCATGTGAGGGTGTCGTCCAGGGGGACATTTCTTCGCCTCCTCGTCGATGGCTTTCGCTTCGGCCTTAAGCAACTCTCTCGCTTGACGGTCTCGTTCCGAGTCACCGCTCCAGACATAGAGAGTGATCACCGCTGGAAGGTCGGCCAACGGTCGATCGAACCCGAGATAGAGCGCATGACCGATCTGCGGATCCGGAGCAAACGAAGGAAATCGCTTGCTCGATGGATCATTTCGGACCGAGTAATCCGTGAGCACGCCAGGCGGCCCGGCTAACACTGCGACTAGCTTGGCCGGCGACACCCACACCGGATGCGTCGTCTGAAACGTCACCGAACGATCCACGGTTGTGACCTTTGTGCGGGCCGGCAATTGTTTCGCGGCTCCAAACTCCTCCGGCAGAGCTACCAACACCGTTTCCGCAACCTGGGCGGGCTTCGGTTCGATCCCCACCAATCGCAGGAACGCTCGCGTGCTGGCTTCGGTCACCCGGTCGAGACGATACGACTCCATCTCGGCGAGCCATGCGAATAACTCGAGGAGCGTAATGCCGGGGTCGTGCACATTGTGATCGGTCCAGCCAGGCGCATAGCGCGGGAGCAGCGATTGGCCTTGCCCGACGAGTTCATCGAACGTGTATTGGTCTAGTTTCGGTAACGGCAGCGGCATGTCACCGCCCTCCCACGGTCAATTTGAGTTCATGATCTCCAGAGGCCACCAGCCCATCGGACTCAACGGGAACCAGGTCTTCATACACATGCCCCTCACTCATCAACAGGATCTGTGTCGCGTAGTCCACGTCGGGTGTTTCTTCGATCACCCGGGCGATCTGCGACAACCGCACTCCTTGACCGAACTGCCAACCCAGGCGATCCGGCCCACCAGTCAGTGGATGAAGGAACTGATTTACATTCTCCCGAACCCTGGCTTCGACCGCCGCGGCCTGGGCTGCTTGTCTCGGCACAATTTCTGCGCGCACACCCACGGGCGTATACCGCGTTCCGGTGACGCGAATGTGCCTGGATAGTGTGGCCGGCACCACCTCAACAAGATAATCATGAACACGTCGCTTGGTTTCAGCGGAAGGTTGTGGCTGCGCGTCTTGACTGAATGAGACGACGATCACGGTAATCCACCCACGCTGGGCATGCCCCGCAGGGCCGGTAAGGGACAAACACCGTGCCCGCGCGACTTCAGGCGTAGCTTCGCGAGCCAGCCATTCCAAGTCTTCAGCCGACACGCCTCGGCCACCGTGTCTAATGCGTTGCGGCCCACGCACCTTGATGGTTTCCAGAGACTCGGTGTCTGCACCACCGGTTGCTGCGACCGGGTTGGTCGCGCTCGCCACATAGGGCACGGCCATTCGCAGTTCCGTGATTGCGCCTGCAGGCACTGTTGCAACCATCGCGCCGTTGATCGCTTCGCCGCAGCGGTACGAAATGCGAACAGGCTTACCAGCAGCCGGCGTCATCCCATGGGCACCATCGCCAAGCCGGATGATCCCTCTGGCGCGATCGATGACGTAATAGCGGTCTCCCGCTGTCGCTCCATAGAAATGTGGTTGCGCGTGCCATCGTACCCAGACAGCGGATATCTCTTTTGTCGCTGGATTGCGCTCGAAACGGAGATCGCGTTCGTCCACTTCCTTGAGATCGAATCGCCAGCGCTCTCCCCGGCCGGTCCATTCCTGAATTTCAAGGGTCTCACCGTCATGCACCGGGAGACGTTGAACCAAGAGAGTCTGTTCGGGATTTCCGTCTGTGATCCCCAGCGGCTCTTGTTCGATCGATTGACTTTGGCTTGCCCAGACGGCATTGAGCCAGACGCCTCCAACCGGCAACGGCTGGTCCCGTTCACCGGGCTTGAGCCTCGCGCGAATGCGAAACACATTCCCACCAAGACCCGGCATTCGTATTGCGTCAGGTGGCCCGATGAACTGGACCATACCGCTGCGGCGATAGCCGTTGGTTTCATCCAGCACACTGAGTTCCGTCCAACCACGAACCGATCGATACTCCCAGATAAAGGGAGAACCATCGGAATCGACAGCTTCGCCGACCACGAACTGCGGCACATCAACATATAGACTGATCAAACCTGCAGCCAACGGCTGATCGAACCCCATATGCACCCCCGGACGCTGATCGGCAACCGGACGAAACGGCATAAAAGATCGGTCAGGCCAGCGACAGGCTTCAGTTTCGTCTGCGAAGATGAAATCGTTCTCCGTCAAACAGTGATCGAGAACCGTCGGATCGGTGGTGTAGGTATAGGCGAGCGACAATTTCTTGATAACCGGCGGAATTAAGTTACCAACTGCTAGCTCTGGTTGATTTGCCTTGATTCCCGTCACACGCAGTGGCAGGCCATAATTCCCACCGGTGACACGCACCCTCAGCCAAAAGTTTTTTGTCCCATTCACCTGCGTTTCTTCCCAATCGCGTGGGCAGAGAAAGCTGATCGACCCTGGCTGCGTAAACGTGTCAGTACCAGCACTCGCCTGTAGTCCGAATGAACTCCAAGCTGTACCATCGAAATATTCCCAGACCACCGTCAGTGTAGTTCCTGTAGGAACAACCCCGGGAGTGGACAGTTGCAAGGCGATTCGGATCTGCGCTCCCTTGCGCTGGAAAAATTCTTTACTCGCAAGGTAGAAAGTTGGATGAAGCGACGGTTGCTGGCCGAATGGAAAAAAATCTTTGCTTGGGTCCAGCGGCACGGCGTCAGCGTACGCCGCGTCGGGTGCAATCCCTTCCTTGTGAATTGCGACGCGCGTGCGCAGGTCGTTGACAATGGGGACCGTCCGTTGCCCATCGGTCCCGTCTGGGAAAAGGGGATCGGCGAGGCGTCCACGAATCCAGTAGCTGGTCCGGCCCTCCATGGTTTCACGCTTGGCGTTCGGACCGCATTCACGCCGCAGAATCAACTGTCCATCTTTCTTGAAGCCGTCGGTCGTGTCGTCTTCCTTAGGCATGGTGAAGGGCAACCACCCCTGCTCCGTGAGATATTCCCACTCGGTGTTCAACGGAGGCCGCGGTGCATTTCCTTCCAAGGTCACCGACAGGATGACGGAGATATCTCCCGCAAGCGCGAACAGCTCGTCGTGACCCAGATAGATGGCGTGCAGGCAAGGCCGCGTGTCTTCAAAGAAACTAAACCCCTGCGCAAGCTTCGCCGTATGATCGGCAAATTCATCTCTGCCTGGCACGATGCTATAAAGCGCTTTGATCTGTGCACGGCTCAGCGTGATCGACTGCTCGGTGGAGAAGATCAATGATTGAGGGGGAACTCCGGCTACGGTTCCTTTACCAGACGGTGACGTCAGTCGAGGCCTCACTTGCGCCGCCACTTCACTTCGCTCCGGTAGCGTCACATCGATCGGACTATTTTCTATGAGTGAGAAGACCAGCGGCGCGCGGGCACCCTGAGCTGGCAGCAAGCCGATCCCTAACATGTCAAGGAACGCCAGTCTGCCACGTTCAGGTACTTGCGTGAGTCCATTCTCTAGCAATTCCATGTACCGAGCGAATATCAGGAGTACAGCCTGCCCGGCCATCGAGGTGGACGGCCTCCACTCGGGAACATACCCAGGGACTCGGCCCAGGAGACTTTCGACAATACGATCCTGCCGGCGCTGCACGGCCTTGGGCCCCGGAGCATTCATGGACGGCCCTCCTGGAGGTAGAAGGGATAGACCATGTTATAAAAGGTGTTGGATGCCCGCACTTCATACGAAATGGTTACGAGGAGCGTATTCCGCGAAGCACCTTCCGCCTTCACGCGCACCTCTTGCACCCTGATACGGGGCTCCCAGATGATGAGGGCCTGTTCCACACGATGCTGCACTAGCGCCATCGTCGTCGTGTTGAGTGGTTCGAACACGAGTTCGCGCAGACCCGACCCAAAATCGGGGCGCATCACACGCTCGCCGAGATTGGTTTCCAGAATGAGCACAATCGCCTGCCGAATATCCTCTTCGTAGACAGCCAGTGGGATCTCTCCGGATGGTGGTTCGGGGCAAACGGGGAATGCCCATCCCACACCCAGAAAAGCTTTCGCTGGATCCATTAACTTCTCATTCACGTGCCCTAGCCTCCGATCTGCACTTTTGGATACCCGACTGGCACACTGTTGGATGGCCCGGCTTCGACGATGATGTCGCCGACGCGAGCAGCAGGCATGCCGTCGATAATCACTTTTGTACTGCCTTTTGGAATCACTCCTCCGCCGTGCGGCGATGGCGATGAAACGGGGCATGTATGCGTGTCTGTCAGCGCCCGCCAAGCCGGCTGACCACCAATCATGACTTTAAAACTTCCCGGGCCAGGCCCTAGCGGTGTCCCGTGAGCAGTGAGGTCACCGACGCGTAATGCTGCAGACATGTTTTCTCCTGGTTTCTCTCATTCGCTACTAGCCGATCTTGATCAGAGCTGCATCGATCGAACAACTCCCTCCTCCGCTAATGTCGGTCTTGGATTGGCTTTTAACCTCGATTGTCTGCCCCTTTATCTCAACCGAAGGTGCATCGAGCGTAATGCTATTCTTGGCCTTGATGGTCACATTGCCATTCTTGTCGATCGTGATTGCCGAAGTGGCTTTTTCATCGATCGCAATTTCAATGTGATCCTTGGTTAAGGTGATGTGCTTCTTGTCCGCGCTCGTGATCGTCAACGTCCCCGCCTGGTCATCGAACGTCACGTCGTGCCCCTGTGGGGTGCGGATGATTCGCTTATTTACCGGATCGTCCTGCTCTCTGGCCGGAGGGTGGTCCTTTCCGTTCCACAGGCACCCGACGATATACACCTCGCTCACATCGCCTCGGTTGCAGTCCACCAAGACCTCATCGCCCTCCTGCGGTATGAAGAAGATCCCGCGATCAACAAGGGCAAGCCGTGCCCACGGTTCATACCCTGGCATCCATGAGAACCGCACCTGCACACGACCGGCATGGGTCGTGTCACAGTTTTTCACCACCGTGGCACTTGTGAGGCCATGGATCCGGCGATCTTCCGGATCGTCGATGCGCGCTGCGCTCTCGACTAGTCCACGTTCCATCTTGGCCTCATGCGTCCACTCTGACCGTTTGTCCCTGAACCTTTACACGCAAGGCTCCCTGCTCAATCAACGGAATCGAGCCAAACCAGATCTCTTTCCGGGCTTCAAAGCTGGTGCGGAGTCCACCACCGTCAAGCGTGTGCGTCACCGACGTGAGGCGATAAAAACCGCCGAAACCTTCCCCGACATTTTCGATCCGCACCACCATGGTCGGCCGCAGCCGTGGGTCACCCACGACACTGCCGGAAGCCGTGAGCCGTTGATTCAGCCGGTCGAGCAGCTTCCGAACAATCACACGCGCTCCCGTAAACTGATTGACTGGTTCCTCCAGCAACAACACTTCCGGTTTGTTTGATTTGCCATTTGTCTCTTGTGCCGGGGCAGCCGAGAGACCAAAGCCCGGCGAGATACTCACATTGAGCGAGTTACGATCCCAGTCCCACGACACTGTAATCGTGAACTCCATCTTCATTTCCGGTTTCCAAATGCGCGCAGAGACCGCCGCGATTTGCCCCACGGTGGTCAGGCGCGGGCTGAACTCGATCAAGGAGTGGCCGTATTTGAACGTCACATCCGGAGTCAGGTGCGAAAGCTGCGAAAAGAATCGGAGCTGCGACCCGCCCAGCGGCCCGCTATGATCGATGAGCAGATCCCAGCCGTTTTCCTTGGCGATATGTTGCAGAAAATCATAACTGCTTTCACCCACCTGCTTTCGAATCATCTTCTGCCGGGCATCGGGATCGCCAAGGTTCGCCGCCAGTTCCGATCCTCCCAACACAATCGCCAGAGCCGCCCCTACCGGATCGAACATCGGGATCAGCCGATTCTCCAGGCTCACCAAGCTCACGACCGAGAGGTCAGACATCGGAAAGTTCCCATAGCACTCGCTAGGAATAGCAAACCATCGTGCCTGCGACCCCTGCTGCAGACGGTGCCGACGATCATGCGCAATGACGGTCAATGTGGGAGAGCCGCTGCTCGGAAACGTGGCGGTGTGACCGACGATGTCGCCGACGAATACCTGCGCTAATGGGTCAGGGGCATACCCGAGGGAGAGTGCCAATTCTTTGTCAACAGCGAGGAGTGGGTGGTCCAGCCAGCGCAGGTTCTCATTTACAATGAAGAGTTCCACTCGATCTGCGCCTTCGAGACCGGTCTGACAGGTCACGCTCATGATCGACGCGCGCAGTGCTGCCGGGGCCTCTTGGCCGTTGATACGAACTTGGAACTCTGGTGCATACCGGAGCGCGGCGTTCGACATGATTATTGATAGACCTCTCCTGTCTCAGGGTTGCGATATGGAAGCTGTGGGACAATTAACCGAACGCCCATCGCTAACTCGCGTGGGTTTTCAATACGGTTGCGCAATGCGATGGGTCGCCACAGCTTGGGATTGCCATAAAGCCGACCGGCAACAGCACTCAACGTCTCGCCCTGACCCACCATGTAGAATTTTGTGAAGTCCGCCGTCTCACGTTTAATCTCTTTGGCTTCCAAGTCGACGTTGCGAAATTCGTTGAACGTGACAGTGAGACGCGCCCGCACGGGAGTGCCGTCCGGCATAAACATGATGAAGCGCTGATTCGCCCGAGCGAGCACACAGGTAAATGACAGCGACCCCCAGGTGAACAGCAAGATCGGCGGGGCGTGAGTCGTGCGTTCGATGTCCATCAAGCTTGTAATCTTTTTGGTTAACTCACGGACATCGCCGCCGGCTTGATTCAGCACCCGGTTGTTGGACTTGTTGCTTTCGTAGGTATCGAGGAACAGCTCCATCTCCAAGGTCTGCATATTGCCGTTGACGAATTGGAGAATAGGCGCGCTCAGTCCAGGAATGGCCTGTTGAGCAAAGTTGTTGTCCTTATTGACCGTGTACTCCTCAGGATTGAACAGCACCTCAATGGGCGGCTCATTGGTTACGGTATTGGTGATCTTCGCTTTTTCCAGTGCCATCTCTACGCTCTCCCAAGGCGTTCGCGAAGCGCGATTACCCGATGATCCAACCTGGTAATCACTTGGTCGGTAAGCCGCTGGAGTTCATTCGGGCTACACTCTGCAAACGAGAAGGGACGCGGCGCTAGTGTTGAACTGTGGTCTGTATCCGTAGCGCGCCGGGGCTGATCCGGACCGGCTACCTGCACGCTTTCTTGGCGAACGGCCTGCAAAGCGACCGCTGCGCGTTTCAATACCATCTCGACCGCGGGTGGCACTAACCTCTGCACAGGAATAGTCCGGCTCCGTTCTAGCTCACGATCGGGCGTGCCCATGTTTGCGGGTGCGTTCGCGTGCCGACGGACATCATCGATACGCCGATACTGCTCAGTCAGACGATTCACCAACGAGATGACTTGACGAATTGGTTCGTGACGCTCAGCCGAGAGTTGTGACCGGAAGACCCGCTCCAGGATGCGTTCGCGCGATGGATGAATGCGCATGGCTTGTTGGAGCCAGCGAAACGCTATGGCATATTTGGGATTCACATGGAGCGCAATATTTCGGGAATAAATCATTGAGTGCATCGCACGATGGAACACGCGCTCAAGTGGAGGGATTGCTCCGTGCTTGCGCTCATATTGGCCTGGATGGGCTCGTCCCATTGCCGCAAGGTGGTTCCCTCGCCTTGTCGCAGTGAAGCGATGCGTACAGCACTGGATGCCGTGGCGGCTGACGCGGAGGTCACGTAATCGAGGCTTCTTGATCCAAGAACGATACAGCACAGCGCTAGTCTCCATTCATCCGCCGATTCATGGTCGAAATCTCCTGTACCCATTGACGACGATCTGCATGTTCCATCTGCATAATCTCAGTCTGAGGCCAGTGAAGGTGATAGGCGACAAAGGCTACCTCCTCGGACAAGTGAGGGAGGGGGTAGCCTACGACCCCCCCACGGGCACAGTCTCCTCCCTTCTGAAAGCATGCTGACATTGCGGGCACACCGTGGGGTCAGTCTGCTCCTCCAGCTGATTGATCCGGTTGTAGAGGTCCTGCAGATAGGCAAGATCCGTTGCATACAAATTTTCGATCACGCGAGGGTTGATCTGCTCCACACTGCCAAGCCGAGTGACCACTCGCGACAGAAGAATCACCACAAGATATGCCTGGTTCTTCATTACGCGCGGATCGCGCAACGGCAGAATCTCATCAGCGGCGGTCGCCCGCCGCATGATGCCGTCTCGCTGTAACGTTCCCGTATCGTCCAGATAGCCGCAAGGTAAGGTAAATTCGAATTCTGTTTGAAACATGATCTCCTCCGATACGGTTTATCGCTAAACGCGCTCGACTCCCTCGTGCGCCAGCTCCAACGTCTCAATGGCGACATCGTTGCCTTCAGCACTCAAGTCGGGTCCGTCCCACTTGCTCGGCCAAGCTCGGATAAAGTTCCATCGGGCCACCTCTTGTCCCGCACGATCGAGCAAAAGAACAGACCCATTTTTTCGCTCGAGCTGCCCCTTCACCGCCTTACGATGCCATTCATAAAGCTGCTTGTCGTCGGTCACGCCGCGTTTCAGCACGATGTTGCTGTACTTGGTCATGCCAGGAAGCTTACGCAGAGTCGTGTTTTCCCCGCCCTCCCGATGCTCGATCACATCGATCATCGAGTCGAAACCATTGCACTCATGAAACGCGGCTCGCGTGATGCCGTCGATTTCGACTAAGAAATTAAAATTGTTATACGGATCTGGTATGTCTCCGGTAGCCATTGTCTCGTCCTCCTCTCTTCTTTATTACCCTTCAGCGATTTCTGACCCGCCTTGCCAGATACCAATGCGTACGACGATGAACTCGGCCGGATAGGTCGGACGGACTCCAATCTCGATATACAAGCGTCCGAGGGCTTGCGTGGTCGGTGGATTCAGCGCCTCGTCGATGCGAACGTAAAAGGCTTCCTCAGCGGTCTTACCGAACAGCGCTCCATCACGCCACACGCGTGTAAGAAATTCCGTGATGCTCCGTCTGAGCTTTTGCCACAATTGCAAGTTGTTTGGTTCAAAGACCGCCCATCGGATGCTTTCCTCTATTGACTCTTCGAGAAATATGAATAGACGTCGCACGTTGACGTATTGCCAGTTAGTATTTTTCGAAGTGGTCCGAGCGCCCCATACGACAGGGCGCCCTCCGGAAAATACTCGAACCACATTGATCCCTTTCATGTTGAGTTGACCCTGTTCGTCATCGCTCATGATCCGCTCAACCCCAAGAGCATCTCGCACAACGGCTTCATTACCCGCAGGGGCTTTGTGAACACCGCGGTTATTGTCTGTCCGCGCAATCACCCCTGCAATATGGCCGGATGGAGGAACCAGAACGCCACCGGTTCCGGACGCTACGGGAGCAAGCAGCCAGGGATAGTACAGCGCAGCATAACCATCCGGACTCTCAAGCCCCAATCGTTGGACCTCCACACTATCTGTGCCAAATGAGGCTGCGTTCCGTCGAGCATCCAGTAGCGCAAAGCGATCCTTCATCTTTTCGCAATGTTCAACGACCGCTCGTTGAGTTTGCTCCTCCGTGCGATCAGGAATTGCAACCAAGTTGATTTCGTCAATGGCTTCAAGTACTGCCAGGGCTGTTACGTAATCCGATGCAGCGAGTGTGGCGGGAGAGTCATCCGTGCCAGCACTCAAGGGTCTGGCGTTGGCCGCAGTAATCGCTTGTGGGCGATTGTCCGGTGGTTTTGTCGTGTTGGGCAAGGGACTCGGCTCCGCGATAATCATCCCCGTCTCATCATCGCGAATCACCCTTACAAAATAATTCGGGTGCTCAGGATCCATGCTGAGTTCGTTGTAATCTTTGGACACTCCACCCTGACCGACTGTCAGCTTGAATTCTGCCGATTCAATAGAGGTGTCACTAGTCATAGGGAAGTTTTTAGTAATACTTGTGCGAAGCTCCACATGATAGGTAGTGAGTGTGGAAGAAAGTCGCTCGGCATCCACACGTTTTACCTGCAATCCAGTGTCCGTTATCGCAGTGTTCCCAGTGCCCTGCTTGAGTGTGATGACGCTTCCGCTGGCGAGTTTGGCAGCATTCTCGACACGGAATACCTTGTCTCCGATCTTGAGATCCATCAAACGGATGTTTCCGGCCGCATACGTCCTGGACAATGGCTGCTTGAGCCGTAGCACAGCTCCTTCGGCCCGAAACACCTCAACAAGATTTGCCTCATTAATGTTGTTCCACGTCAGATGATCTCCTGGTTGGAATTTGGCCGCATCTGTCGCAGCTGACACCGTAATAGACGTGTCTCTCGCATCAACGATCGTGGCTGTCGGACGAAAGAGCTTGCCTGCGTTTGCCCCGGTGCTCGGCACTGCTTTAACATGCTCCACAGTGATACTAATTTGCGGTTGAACACCGGGCTTACGCGCCCGGATAACAATCGTTGGAATAGGATTTGCCGGAGCTGGGGTGGTCGAGTCGGTCAGCTCGAGCTGAGAAAACGTGGCATTGCTGACTCGGGTCACATAACACACCTTCCCACCGTTCGTGAAAAACCCTCTCACTGCGTACCACAGATAAAATCCGGCTAATGGCTTCTCACCAAATCTTTGAAGGAACTGATCCCAACTCGTAATCTTGATCGGCTCATTCAGCGGGCCATCATTGGCTGGTCCCAGAAACGCCGCGATATTTGTCCCGACACCTTCGATCGGTGCGCCTGGGGTAAACTCTTCGATGTAGACACCGGGATAACTGACTTGCACAGCCATGTAATGACTCCTTTCGTTGCTTCGTGTTCGGTTGATTATGGGTACGTCAAGTCATACTCACCTGTTGTTGAAGGCACATCGATCGGTGATCTTTCTTTTTCCGGAAAACCAACCGCTCGCGATTTCAACTTGTATTGACCAGGTTGCAAGTTCTCGAATGTGTAACGACCAAGTTCGTTCGTGTTCGTCGAGTGCACAATTTGTCCGGCCAGGGTTTCCAGCCCAACCCACGCATCCGCTAGGGGTGTCGTTTGTTGACGGACATGCCCACCGATTTGAATCCACACCTCGGCGGTATCGGGTTTATTGGTCTGTCTGTACTCAGTGATGCGAGTCGTCACCATGTATCCCGCCTGTTCCTTGATGAGCGCGACCGGGATCGTCACGATCAGATACAGCACCGGACGCCAGGGATGCTTCGTACCCATCGTGCCCCAAAACTCGGCCAGCTTCGGGAACCCCTCCACCGGTGCCACCACCATCGAGAGATCCACGTTCTGGAACCGCGTCGGCCATGGATTCGCAGTCTGGGGATATACTCGTGAAGGATTGAGCGTGCCCTCTCGCAGCAAGACAGCAGCCACCTCGTATAGCAACGCATGTTCGTCTAAAGCAGGTTCGACCTGTGGCGTAAGCTGGGCGGTAGGGCTAAACGCACTAATGAGGTAATGGCAGTCCAATCGCGCGGGCGCGGGCTGTTCAAAGACGATCCCATTGTTCCTCTCCTGGGTCCGCTCGTTCGACCGCAGCTTGCGGTTTTCACGCAAGTCCACCAGATACACGCTCAACGCATTTCTCTGGAGCAAACCCACTGCAGAGAGCCATGCATCATCTGGCGGCTCAAATCGCACTTGGTCGGAAACGATTGCAGCAGCAGGCTGCCCGGGTATGACGGGCTGCAAACCAGTGACGTTTTTGATCAGGACTTTTCGCAATAACTCGTCCAGTAAATTCAACATGGCGTTAGCCTTGACTTCGCTCAATCATTTCTTTTTCGCAAGGGACACTTTCCGGACTACGGCGGTCAGAATCGGGCCGACAGTGTCTACAACTTGAGCCGAATACACCCATCTGCCCTGATCCATACCTTCGGTCATGATCATCTTGTGCTCATGTTCGCTCAGATTTAATTCGCCGCCTTCTGGAGCACGTGCTTCCTGAGTCGCGATGCTTGTGAACCGTCTCCTCACCCCCCCCCAGAGTCCTTGGCATCAGTTGTTGGAATTTTCCTCGCTAACAATACCCAGAAACTGCGGTGGCTTGCTCATTCAGAGCCTCTCCATTAAAGTAGCCTGTCCCTATTTTCTCCATTGGGAGTGAAGAAGGTTTCGCCCATCTCACTTTGTTCATTTTCGACGTTTCGCTTTAGGGGCATCGGGGCCGCTAAGTTTGCCGCGATCCGTTACGCTTATCTGGAAAAGAACTTTTCCGGCTGCGTCGCGCACGATGAACGTTTCGCTCGTAGTCCTACTAGATGTCTTCTGGTCTAGCTCACGCGTGATTTCTAGGTTCAGATTCTTTCCCCGGTTCGCCTTGATGAACTCCCTAAGCCGAATTTCGGCGCCTCTTCGATTTTTCTTGTTGTAGTTCGTCGTCATGGGCTCGCGGTTATATGACTTCTCAATCCCACCAGATTCCAGGGGATGTACGTGTCCGCTCTGTTTGACCCAATCCTTCCACCCCATGCCTGCTGCTTTTATCGCGCGGCTGAGTACTTCGTCCCCCGTCTGAACCGGCAGCTCTGTAATATTTGGGATCTTCATCCCGACAATCATTCCTGTAGGATTCGCGGGCGTGGACAGCACTGTTATTCGCTCGCCGTTCTCTCCCACACCGGTAAATTCGGCTACTTTTGTTTGCGGCTGAGGGGGAACTTTGACTGGCGTAGATGGCTCTAGCGGCCTCGCTGGCCAACGAGTTACCTCAGCCGGGCCCGCCCCAGCCTGACCTACGCCTCGATTCAACATCCGATGAGCCAACTCTCTTTCGGTGTCGGTGAGCTGTCTAACAAATCGCCCAGGGGGCGGTTCGTTCGGCAATCTGTCCGTGCCGAGATAGGTGCCGCGCGGTCCATACAACTCCTCCGTTGGCGCTGGGCTCAGGATTGGCCCGCTCTGCGCTGGTACGTCGACCAGTGGCTCACCGATGTAACTATTGCGGGGACCGAACAGCTCCTCGCTTGGCGATGCACTTAGTGGTGGTCCGCTCTGCACTGGTGCCTCGTTGAGTGGTTCACCGATATAGCTGTTGCGCGGCCCAAAGAGGTCCTTGGACTCAGCACCAGGTTTCGCTGAGCCTTGTAGGCGGGATGCGCGGTGCATTATCAAGATGAGGGCCCCGTCGGCGATCGCCGCGCGCAAAGCCGAGGCAACTTGTTTCGGATCTTTCGTATCTATTGCGTTGTCGATGTGGGCGAGATGTTGGACGCCCATAATCCCTAGTTGGATCGTACCAATACCACGCGCGATGCTTTTCGTAACAAGTTCTTCGGTGAGCGTGACTGAGCCTAGACCTCGAATTGTCGCCATCACCTTGCTGGCGAGGCCTGAGGACAGCAGCGCGCTCGCGATGTCGAGGAAATCCATACCGGTCTCGACGTTCCACTCGAACCCACCATGCTCGAGTCTGTCCTTCAGGCTGACCGTGGCACCCGCAGCAGCCAGTGCTCCTGACACCCATAGAGCTGGAACCGCGATTTCGGCCTGACCTGCCAATGCGGCGACACCGCCAACCGCGAAGGCTACAAAGCCGAGCCCGCGCAGTACGGCGGCTCCCTTCGTTCCGCCGTCAGTGGAATAGGCGATCGACTGAGCACCGATCTTGCCCGAGTAGCTCAACAAGCTTCCATGCCCTCGAAGCTCGCATTCGTCCACTTCGAAGAAAATATTTCCATCGGGATAAGGGGCGTCGTCTGCGAAAGTTCTTAGTAGCTCGCGCAGGGTCGCATCGATATGCAAGCCCGATGCGGTTTGTGTCCGAGGGCCACCGACTGTAAAGTCCCAAAGCTTCAGATGAAAGCTTGTGTCGATCTTGTCTTTCTTGTCTGGGTCGTAACCCACAAAAAGTTTCAGCGGGACGGTTAGGGGCGCCTCTGAGCGTGAGACGTAGACGGCACGAATCGGAATTAGATCGGTGTCATGCGAAGCATCCTCTAGGTCCTTAAGCGCTGTGAGACGCTTATCAAGAGTTGCAAGATCTTCTTTAGCTAACAGATCCCAGTCTTCGGAAGCCGTCTTTCGCTCCGCGGCGATCAGTTCTGGGAACGTTGTGACCTCACGATGGGTTGCAGCCGCTATCTCCGTTTTTTCAGGAAGCGTTGTTACATACTGTTTGTAAATTAACTCGTGTCGCTCTCCGCTTGGTGACGTGAGTCGGCAGTGGATGAGATGGCAGCCTGGCGCCCCCATAGTGACTTTGAATGTACGGGCTTCGTCTATAAGGCCCACGGGCCCTTGGACTCTCGAGGGTATGAGAAATCTTTGGACGGCTTCCTTGTCGGATTCGGCCCACCATTCGATGCGCGTCTGGCATGCTTCCCCCATGAACCAGTTGTTCGGCCAATGCACCTCATAGCTGACAGCATTGCCCGGGACCAGAACCGTGTCAGGTATGGCCTCAATAAATGGTACGCGTCCAGCTTCGCGCACACCGCGTTTGAGGTTCAGGACAGACAGAACGATCGTACGATGGGGCTCCATCAGTAACTCAGGAATAACGTGCAATATGCTTCCTGCCTCAAGTCGCGTGTCGGCCGTGGCGCCCTCAAGCATCCAGCGATTGAACGGAAACAGCCGCGAGATCCACAAGCTCGACTCGCCATAGAGTTCCTCAGTCAACTCTCCCACTGACATGGGCTCAAGTAACCGAACAGTCTGATCCAGCGGCAGAAGCTCAAGAGCATCAGGTTTGCGTAAGTGGGTTGAGGATTCAGATGGCTCATAGGTGGCTACTTTGCCAGCCGAGTGCCTGGCCGCGTGGGTAGAAGTGGGACTCAGTTTGGCAGTGCGATCTTGCTGTGCGCCCAGATATGCCTGGGTGCCGGCAGGTAGCAATGTAACGGTAGACGTGTCGTGCACTGCTGGTTGCCCGTCTCCGTTCTTCAGCGCCTGATCGACAATTGCTGATACGCCGCTCCCCCTGGTCCGTGAGTCGTTTTCCTCATACTGCAATAAGTGACTTGTCAAGTGACTTGTCGCCCGGTTGCCCGCCGAGCTCTGCAACTCCAGGATGGCGCTATGAGGATCGGTCTCGGTGGATTGATAATTGGATGGCCTCGCAGCGTCGTCCGACTTCTTGTAACCCTTTTCCGCTGCGAGTTGTGATGCTGCTGACGAACTCATCTCATCGAACCTTTCACTGCCTTCTGCCTTATTCAAGCAGCCGGTGTCAGCCCGTTTACAAAGGCCACTATCCGCTGCCAGGCGACTTGGGCCTGAGCGGGAAACTCCTTTGCCCGCCGGTCGACGAATCCGTGCAGCGCTCCGTCACAGATCACCATCCAGTGCTCGACGGATGCCTTTCCAAGCGCCGCATCGAACTGCTGGGCTTCGCTCATCGGGATCCGTTCATCGGCGCCACCAAAGATTGCCAACACAGGACAGGAGTACTTTTTCACCTGTTCCACTGGCTGAGGCCATTGCGGAAAGTCGGTAGAGCCCGACGGCCAGCCGTAACAGCCAATGACCCCGGCCAGTCGATGTTCGGCATGCACGGCCTGCAGAAACGAAGCCGCTCCACCGAAAGAGAACCCGATGGTGAACGTGGTGCGTACCGCCCCCCCGGTACCACTTCGCAAATATTCCAACGCCGCAGCCACGTCCTGCCGCGTGTAATCCGGACTCGTCTTCGCCAGATGCGGCGCAAACTCGAACTCTTCGTCTCGCATGCCGAGAACAGGCTCGGGTGACCGACCGAAGGGGTCGATGGCGACGGCGTCGATCCCCGCAGATCCGAAACGTTCGGCAAGCGCCGCATACGTTGGCAGGAGACCTCGACCGCCTGGGAGAATGACGATTCCAGCGCCGGTTGGTTTTGCGGCGCGAGCGGCGTAGGCGGAGAAGCGCGTCTCATCGCGGGACTCAAGTACGATGGTTTCGTATGTGGGAGTGGTCATCTTGATCTCATTCGGTTGTCGCGACTCAGTTCCGCTCAGACATGTGCTCCGTTCGACGCACCGTATAGTTCCGATCTCGACAACACCTTGCCTAGCTTCTGGTATTCCCGCTGGGTCGCGTGGCGCAGATGGTCCATGGTCACCACCCCACCGTCCGCCGCCGCGAGAAAAGCCGATGCAAGGGCGATGTTCTTGATATTCCCCCCGCTGAGCTTGAACTGGTTGGATAGAAACTGTGCGTCTACATCTGATGCAAGCGGAACCGATCCCGGCCAGACTCTCGTCCAGATTTCTTTACGTTGGTATTCATCGGGAAAGGGAAAGTGGATGGTGAAAGCCAGTCGTCGCACGCAGGCATCGTCCATATTCTGACGCAGATTCGTAGTCAGAATGGCCATGCCCTCGTACTCCTCCATCTTCTGCAGCAGGTAGGAGATCTCCAGATTGGCATAGCGGTCGTGGGAGTCGCGCACCTCGGAGCGCTTGCCGAACAAGGCATCGGCTTCGTCGAAGAACAGTATTCCGTTGGAGTTCTGGGCGGCTCGAAAAATTTTATCGAGGTTCTTTTCAGTCTCACCGATGTATTTGCTCACCACGCAAGAGAGATCGATCTTGTAGAGATCCAAGCCCAGCTCATTCGCCACGACTTCGGCGGCCATGGTTTTGCCCGTCCCAGACGGTCCGGCGAACAACGCGTTGACCCCCTTACCCAACGACAGCTTCTGCCCGAACCCCCACTCCGACAAAACCCGATGCCGGTGCGCGACCGTGTGACAGAGCTCGTGCAACTGCGCCTTGGCATCGGCTGAAAGCACAATGTCTGGCCAGGTGTATCGCGGCGTGATCCGCCGCGCGAGGTGTGTGAGATCGTACCCACATTGAGCCCGGGCTGCCGTAAAGAGCTCTGTAAGGATGGGTGATTGACTGTGGCCGCCCTGTGGAGTGAGGGCCGCTCGCCAGCGCACCTGGTTGCCCGCACTGGCCACGGCTTCTTGGATCTGTGGGGGAGTCAACCGAAAGCGCTCGGCCAGCTTGGCCGCATCTGTCTCGTCGAAGCTGCCACCTGCTTGCGTGATCTCTCGATCCCAGCATTCGCGCCGCTCAGTCACGCTGGGGCAGTGACAGTCAATCGTGATGACTCCGGTAGGGGATGCTCCTTGTGAATTCCACGGCTTCTGTCCAGCGAGCACGGTCCTGCCGCCATCTTTTGCGAGCGCATTCAAAAATGTCGGCCACTCGTCGCCCTTGTCTTCGGACTGTAGAGCATCGATCCCCGAACAATAGAGCACGGCATCCTCTAGCCACGCTTCTCTGAATATCAGCCTGAGCGCTTCACCAAACCCAAGCGAGTGATGGCGCGCTCCCTCGATATTCGCGGTCAAGAGCACGACACCAAGATGAGTGGCCAGAGCCTCGGCCACCTGCTCTTGGCCACTCCCAGGCAGACCTTGGAGATACAGGGGAAGCGGACGCTGCGCTCGCCGCGCATCGGCGACCATGGTCTTCAGCGCTTGCTTGGTCGCGGGGGGCAACATAATGTCATCGAACGTGATGATCGGATGGCGCAATTGGCAATAGGGTTGCAGACGAGAATCTAACCCGCTCCCTTCCAATACGAGGCGAATGATTTGGGCATCTACCTGTAATGGACAGGCCAACAAGGACTGGTGCGGTTCATGCGCTATTTGTATGAGGCGATGCTTAACGAGCGGGCCATCAGGGCCGAACTCGAACCGACAAGCCACTTTCTCTTGCACAGTGGCACAGAGCATATTCAGCACCAGATCGACGGTGGGGCGTTTCTTGCTGACATCGTCTTGCAGGTAGGCATACATACGCTCATAGCGCAGATCGATGTCAGGCGCGATTGTGATGAGGATAGTTGCCGCCTGCATGTTTGAGAGGCTATAGGTCCTACAGAGCCACGCAAACCGGACATCCTTCATGGCTGCCGCGAGCATGGCTTCCACGGAAGTCGTCAATGTTGGGGCGCCTGGCTCTCGCCCTAGCAAGCGGTTGATCTCGTCGAGCCCGATATGCAGCCCACGAAACGGATCTTGTGCCGATGCGCCGTAATTGGCTTGAGCCCTGGCGATGGCGATTGCCAGCAGGTCGTCCAGGTGCGCCAATGCAGTGAACAGTGGGAGGGGGGCTTTGACTGCTTCCGTCACAGGCAACTCTTCCCGGATGTCCTGCGAGAGCTGTGTCGCGACAGGACCTGTCATTCTTTCTTTCCGCACCGTTCGCTTCTTCATCATTCCCACAATGGCGCTACGACTTGAGTCGATACCGTGTGTGCTCACCGGTTCCAACTGTTTCTATTCGTCCAGTCTCGATCAAATGTTTCAGGACCTTCGTCACCGTCTGAGCCGCGACTTTGGCCTGCTGTCGCATGAGCCACCACTCCGCAATTCCCTCTTCTGTATCCATCGCCTGTGGACAATCGGCCAAATAGTTGAGAAAGGCTTCTGCCACGACCCGCTCTTCTTCTTGATTATCTGGTGACATTGATGAAAACGATTGGGCGTCTACATTCTTCTGCTCAACAGACCTTGAGCAAGAATCGGACTCGCTCATTCGCAGGGAGAACCATTCAGTTTTCAAGGAATTCCGGGAAGGTACTGGGAACGACTCACTGCGAGTGGGTCAGGTGCGACCCAGGGAGGATATCCGCGCGCTGCGGCATTCGATAGACAAGGCGTTGAACTGTTAGTTGATTCTGGGGGTGCGTCTGCGGTGACCCAGTTGGTGGGATGGAACCAGCCCGGTTGTCGATCGGCGCTCGCTCACTGAGCGGGGAGCACGAAGCTTTTCGGATCGATCTGATATTTTTGGAGCAATCGACCAAGTGCCCGCCGTTCTTTCCCCGCCCTGCGAGCCGCACGCGTGACATTGCCATGGCACTCAGTCATCAGATTCATAAGATATTTCCGCTCAAACAGTGCGATGGTCTGATGTTTGAGGTTCTGGAACGAACATGAGCTTGGCACCTGATCGCACACGCCCTCTGCTTGTTCCTCTTTTGGCAATGGCAATCCAAGGTCTTGAATATCAATCCATTCATTCTCCTTCGCACGGTGAACTCCACGTATGATGGCATTTTCCAACTCCCTGACGTTACCAGGCCAGTGATAATTGAGTAACGCTGCGGCGGCGGCAGGGGTCAGCCTGACGTTGCCTCGCGCTGATCGAGCATGCTTTTTGATGAAGTGAGAAGCCAGGACGAGGACATCGTCTCTTCGGGAGCGGAGCGGGGGCAGGCATACGGTAAAGACCGACAACCGATAATAGAGGTCCGCACGAAACGCTCCTTGATGAACCAACTGTTCGAGTCTTGCATTGGTCGCCGCAAGGATTCTAACATTTGCCTGTTGTTCACCGCTGCCTCCTATAGCGCGAAACTTCTTGTCCTGCAGGACGCGGAGCAGGACCACCTGCGCTCGCGCGGTCAGAGAATCCACTTCATCCAAAAAGAGCGTCCCGTTTTCAGCTTGCGCGATCAGCCCAGATCTGCGGAGATGTGCGTCAGTGAAGGCTCCTCGTTCGTGTCCAAACAACTCGTCTTCAAGCAGCGTATCCGGCAAGGAACCGCAGTTCAGGGCTACGAAAGGACCGTCTGCCCTGCCGCTCAGATAGTGGATGGCTCGTGCAAACAGTTCTTTCCCGGTTCCCGTCTCGCCCATGAGTAAGACAGCGGCGTCACTCTTCTCGACTGTTGAGAGTTGCTCAACGGCCTGTATGAAACATGGCACCTCACCCACCAGCTTTGCACACGCCAACGTCTCTTCGAGGTAGCGAGCTAACTTCCTTGTCTTATCTTGGTCGTCCATCAGGCACGATCCAAATAATACAACTCCAAGAGGGAGTCCCTACGTATTCGCGGCAGAGGGTACGCCCTTTGCTAAGGCAAGACAAGCCTCTACCTAATATTTTTGACGACCAAAAGGTTTCAGAGCCCAATTGCATATGAGACTTGCAGCAACAGCGAATCAACTCACGATCGTCGACAAGCTCGGCGAGCAACTCGAGCAACACGCAAAGGCAGCCGCCGTGGTCGAAATCAAGAAAACCGAGCTCGCGAAGCTCACGACCGGAATGCTTCTCGAAGAGTTCCTCGATGATCCCCTCTCGACCGATGGCTATTTGAAGGACCTGACAGTCTTCTCGCGGGTTCGTAACGACTTTGAAAATCTCTCCGATCTGATGACGAAGTCGAACGAAGACTACGTCGCCCTCGCTCGTAAATTAACTTTCTGGTTTATGACCATGTCTTTGCCGCCTCTCACTCGCTGACTTGACGGCCATTTCGCGGAAAAGAATCCGATACCATTTGTAGATAGGTCGTTCAGATTGGATCGCGCTTGCTCGGGCCGACACTCGCTTAGGATCTGGACCCGTTTAGGAGAGGCCGGTCGGTTTGCTAAAGCCTCGTTAGGCGGTACCGAACGCTAGGTGGCGTTCGTCACGCGATGGCCGCTCTCGGCCAACTCCAGTCATCCGCAGGGCAAACATACCTGCTCGATAGCGCCCGTTCTCCGGTTCGAGTTCTTTCAACCGCTTGAGATCGGAAGCCTCCAGACCGCCGTACTTGGCCTTCCACTTGTAGTGGGCTGTCACTCACGGGAAGAGTTCGAGCAGGCGGCCAGTTCGACGACCACAGCGACCAGAGCCACCATGCGGTTTTTTAAGCCTCGAGCACTCGCTCGAGCAGCATCATCAGGCAGGGATCAGGCTGAAGCAATAGAGGCGATGTGAGGAGCAACATTCGTTAAACCACCACGTGTGCTAATTCTGGTGTCTCAAGGGAGGGGTTCACTCCTGGGGGGCAACCCCAAGCGTGGGGCGGCGTAACCGATGGAAAAATTGGTGCGCCCGGTTGGAATCGAACCAACGACCCTCAGCTTAGAAGGCTGATGCTCTATCCGACTGAGCTACGGGCGC